>JBAVTY010000583.1:0-9711 GCA_049696495.1 Candidatus Nitrosopolaris sp. | reverse complement strand
ATTAAACGCAAATCTGAGATTCCGCTGATTAGAAGTACGAACCTGCGTTCGAAAATCCCATGTTCTTAACCGATGCATTGTTGAAACCATAGATGGTTCAATTTCATATCCACTAGCATCCTTATCGCTTCTTGCGATAACAGTAGTACGATACACTAGTGTTGCGTGTTCGGTTGTTTCGTTATTTAGCTGTATGCTTTATCCACATGGTCAATTGCACATACTCCACATAGGAACACAATTGAGCCCTATGTCGACCAAAATTTCATTCTATCCTAAGACTTTCGATAGCCTCAGTCACTACTGCTGGCGTAATAATTTTCAATACTGTTAATTTGGTGCTTGTAATTGAGGCTCTAGGCGCTTGCTACTACACAGTGCGGACTGCAACTGTTAGTATTATGAAATACGCTGTTTTCTGCAGATGCAGATTCCTTTTGTGGTCGTGGCCAATATTGTGTAGGCGGTTCTTCGCCAAATAAGACCTTGTAATCCTGAAGAAGTTGTGTATAACCTCTGAAGTCATTTGGTTTGTCGTTTGGAACTGACGGAACGTGATGAATATAATGTCCTGCAACAAGATAACAAAATTCATGATAATTCTTTGTAAAAAGTATGAAGCTATGCCATAATTCATCCATGGGACCACTCATCACATATTTTGTGCTAGAATTAATCACAGACAAAGCAAGAAACCTCTTTATTTCTCGTTCATGCTCACGGGCTGTCTCGATTGGAAGGGAGTGTTCCATACAGTATTTTCTTAACAGATCGTCCATAGGAAAGGACATTGCAGTCTCGATTATTTTCACCTTGTTGCCTTGTTTACTATCATCGACTTGATTTGTCATATTCTATATTACGTACGAATTTGATAAGTATACTTTTTTTACGTTATCCCTAAATGTATAATTAGAAACCTATTTGAAAAATCAGAAATATTTAGTTCTAGATGCAAATTGCATAGCACAGCTGGTCACAGACTATACCAATCTAACGAGAATATTCATCAAACTTTCAAAGCATAAAGGTGCATCACAGTCGGACATCAACAATATTTTAAATTAGAATATATCTAGCAGTCCTGTCAGAAAACCAACCAGAACTACCGGACAAAATACTCTAGGAAAGAGTAAGATTCGTCTAGAAAGAGAATTGTAAAGAGACTGGATATATGGAGGTTCTCCGAAGGATGAAATATATGTTACAATGTCTGGGATCGGGCTGTTGGTCTTTCCGCCGCCTTGGGACTTTAAAATATATGAAAAAATGAGATATGTTAGAGATAGGTAAGAACAGTCAACTAGTATGCTTGTAAATTTCAATTCTCTATACATACTTATTTTTATAATGTACGAATAGGGTGGATAGTTCTCGCACGATTCCATCGTTCGGACGGTACTGTACTTGCATTTATGTTATTTCAATACAAGATATTAAAAACTCGGAGTTAGGTAACTATGATACTCATGTTCCCTTCTATAATCGGTATTTGTTATCCTGCAGGAATTCATAATTGCATCTTCGATAGCTACACTTGCTGTGTTTCGCTGGAATTGAAAGATTCTCGTCGATTATTCCTGCTTCATCAAAGCATTCGTTCAAGTCTACCTTGATGATCAATTCTTGGTCAACTAAACCCAATCAATACGATAGTAATTTAACAAGTCACTATAAGAGAATTCTTAAATATATTACCATATATATGGTACTCGTATGAGGTCGGTAACAAGCTTAAGGACAACAATACCGCTTGCATTCAAAGTGGTATTTTCAAATCCTGTATATATTGGAATAGCTGCTGCAGTATTTACCATATTTTGGATTATTTTTAATGTGTTTGATCAGCTTCTTTTCTTTTCACCCGTCGTGACCTTTTATCTACCAGACGATGCAGTAACGGGATTCGTTATAACAAACGTAACTTCAGTGTTGATGGGAATATTGGTTGCCATGAATGTATATGTAATTAGAAATTCAAAGATAAAGTTAGATAGATCATTATTCTCGGGTTCAATCCTAGGGCTAGCATCCAGTGGCTGTGCTAGCTGTTCGTCCATCGGATCTCTTGTAATATCTACGTTTGGAGGATTTGGCATATTTGCAACAGACTTTCTTACAAATTATCAAACTGCATTAAGATTAGTATCAATAGCTATACTCTTATGGGCATTGTATTCTGTGCATAATAAGATCACAAAACCCTGCATTTTTAGCACATCGCCAAGTAACAAAAGGCAATCAAAAGCTACTGCTTCGTCCAATTCAGCAACACCAACAGCATCATGAAAAGTGGAGAAAGACCTAATATGAATAGGGATCTGGGCCACACACCAACCGTGGCATAAGATGTAATTATGATAGATTTGGTTTATAATAGAATGACTTCGGTTAAAATTTTGTTTTATTGGTTTGATTAAACGGTTTTAAGGCTCCTAGATGGTACTATAGACGTGGATAAAGAGGAGAGAAACACGGACACGCCCAGCAACAGAAAAATAACATTACTAATCATTTTTACAGCAATAGGATCGGTTATCTCAGGAGCAGCACTCTTGCCATCCTATAATTTGAGCCAGGTTGCTGCGCAACAAGCAGGAAGTAATGCCCAACTTTCTCTGTCTATGCTAAGACAACATGGAGCACCGCTGTTGGGCAGCCCATCAGCTCGTATTACTATAATAGAATTTGGAGACTTTCAATGCCCTTTCTGTGCGCGATTTGCTAAAGAAACTGAACCTCAAATTAACCAGACTTATATTCAGACAGGTAAGGTCAACATGGTGTTCGTACACTTTACAAAGCTTGGTCCTGATTCAATTACTGCTGCTGTGGCGGCCCAGTGTATTAACGATCAAGGAAAGTTCTGGAATCTTTACGATATATTATTCAAGAATCAGGGTGCTGAAGACTCGGGCTGGGCTAATAAAGACAATCTGAAGAAATTTGCATTACAATTACCTGGCCTGAATCAACAGAAGTTTAATACCTGTTTAGATAGTGGAAAAAACGTATCACTAGTGCAGAATGATTTAGCTTTTGCAGCTTCGTTAAAAGTTCCGGAAACACCTGCTTTTATAATAGAAAAGAGTGACGGTTCTAATCTTGAATACCTACCCGGAGCATTCCCTTTTCCTGCATTTCAGGCGTTAATAAACAAAGAACTCACGGGAGGCTGATAGCAGCTGGAAGAGAGCAGAGATGAACGACACACAAGAGATTCATGATTTGTTGTACTCGCCGCGACTAATAGAGTTGATATAATTAACACTGTATTGTTGAGGCCAGGCAGGTTTAATAAGATTAACTTGTACCAGAACCTGACGTGAATACAAGGTCAACATGTGCATTTAAGAAGAATAACCGAGACGACGGAAGGATTTGGTGATGCCGGCATGTCAGCAGTTGCCATACCGCGGTCTATCGGGTACTGCATGAATACCTTGCAACCAACGATCGCAGCCAGCCAGCCAGCCAGCCAGCCAGCGTCGGCGTCGGAATTTACAATTCTTAAATATGTATTTGGCTCAAACCTTCCGATATAAATCGGAAGATGTGGTTTTTGAAATGGTTTAGGGCCTATTTTTGATGCAGGTATATTGTAAAATTTGCCTTTGAATTCACAACATCATCTGTCCATATTCTTTTTAGTGTTCGAATAAATTCATCTGCCCTTTTTCCCCTCTCTTTATATGGATATTTGAAATTCATCTTTAGACCAGCCAATATCAAGTCCGTAAGTTTATAGTTTTGTTTTGAATAAAACTATGATCAGTATTATTGACATGATCTGTAAATTTCTCATAATAGTGTTCTACTTTTTTATTTTTGACTAATAGCAAAATTTTCGGACTAGACACAGATTTGATCTAATCTGCTGTAATCTTGAAATTTCTTGCAATATTCTTCTATATTATACGTATGTGGTAGTTAATAGCTGTTAATATTTAGCTTTTCTAGGCCGAAGATCGAAAACACCATTTCTGGAAGTCAGATCTGATTGGTCTCTAATTTTATCCCTGTTCCACCAATGTCTTTGATAATGACCTATTTCGATTGAAATCGGTAATTACTTGAGTTTTATGAAATAAGCAGACTGAGGACAGGCGTCATTTGTTAATAGCTTTCTTGTACAAAGGGAGCACCGGTGTTTTTATGCGTTTTCCCAACCATTTGACGAGTTTAACCCAACTTTTTCTCCTAACTCGTGCCATTTTTCTCCGGCCAATCTCATTTTTGAATGTATTGCTTCGATTTGTTTGCGATTCTATCGATATAGCTGATTACAATGTTACGCTCTGTTTACAATGCTATCGATACGCTAGATTTTGATGCATCTGATTACAATGTTAACACTCGTGTAAACATTTTGTTTACATGCTATCGATACGCATGACATCACAATTCCTTAGAATGAAGTCGAATTTGCTCTTATACGACTGAAGTCTCCAGTAGCTCTGACCAGTGGTAGTTCACGGACAAGAGGTAAGGTATGTATATCGACGATGTCTAATCTTCAATATGTTTTCTATTCTTGTTACCTGGCCAACTTTTCAGTTACAGATCCGACTTCGTCTTCCAATGTTTTTGATGCATCTAGCCTTTCAGCAATACGTATACTAGATATTATTCGTTTAGCACCAGTTAATTTAACGGCTTGATGAGCTGCCTCAATTGCATTTAGAATAGCTTTCATATCATTAGCTTCTATTTGAGTTCCCATGGCAGTAAGTTTAGTAGTTTTAATATCCTTTGTTTTACGAATAGCATCAAAAGCAGCTGCTACTTCTTTACTTATCCCCGTACTACCTGTTCCAAGAGGCATGATACTGATCTCAGCATGAAGAGTAGTCAATATGACCTATATCTACGCCTGAATAGAATAATGTTTTCATATATCTATGGCTCATAGCGAGGACGATTTATTAGCGAAGGGAGGTATGGAGGGCAAACAAACCCACATCATTGATACCTGAAAAGAGAATCGAACTTGATGTAAGGATTTATGAATGTAGTAATCGTGGTTTGATAATCGACAGGGACCACAACGCTGCTTTAAATATATTAAAACTGGGTTCGGAGGGAACCCTTGTAGAGAAGGGACCTCTACTTGTCAAGAACAAGCAAGTTACTTCGATGAAGCATGAAGCCCAGATCTTTTAATGGTGGGTAGTTCACTAGACATGATTCAGTCTCGGTTCATTTGCCACAAACATCCTATACTATACAACGTATCACATCTGATGCGTCCACTATTGTGCCGATATACTTTCCTTCGCGGTTGTCGTCGAGGATTTTGAATTTGCCACCTCCTTTGTGTATGATTTTTGCCTCTATTATGACTCTGTTTATAGATAGAACAGACCAGCACGAGCGTCTTTCTTCTGCTTTACTAAAATTACTACTATTATCACTTAATTCATCCGCATACTTGCTCCTGCCAAATCTGAAGGAAATAGTGCTCATTACTTGTCTTATCAACTGTAATAGGTAGTTAGTTGATAGATTTAAACTTTAGGACATTAATATCAAACATTTAGAAACTAATATGGTAAATTAGTTAACGTATAGAAATGTAGCTTAATTGATACGGGATCTTGTTTATCAACCGTAAATCCATTACAACGCTGGTTGATCGCGGTATCCCCCATAATCAGCCACAGCCTCATATCCACGTTGCATACGTTCTAGTTGTAAAACGACATAACCATCTCGTATTGACAGGGTGTACTTGACATGCATAGCCAACAAGAACTCATATTTAAAGGACACGACTTGAACAAGAATGGCAAGTTTGAACCAATTTTTCAATCATCATATGCCCGAGCTGCGTAATGATTTGATTCCCCTTGGTCTAGAAATATATATACTCAGGTGAGATGAGTCCTATCTAAAATCATACGACCTTTCTGTAAAAATTATAAGTGTATTCATTCACAATGTAATGCGATAAATGAAGAAAGAGTGTGTCATTTCAAGAATTGAAGCCTCTCAAGACGGAAGTCCTTATGTGTATGTCACATTTGCTGATCCAAATGATTATAAGCCTGGCTCAGAAAAGCCGCAAAATCCCTTTGGTCCAAACATGATGGCATTTACTTCTCCAGAGGATCTGATGAAGAATTTGCCAAAAGCCATGTCAAATATTTCCAGAGCCATGGGAGGAGGCGCGCTGACGGATTCGCCTACGTTTAAAATCAGTATGAGGGAGTATGAGGATCTGGGCATAAAGGTGGGCGATAAAATTATCATAGAAATTAAGAAAGCAGACAGCAGTGGCAGATAGACATAAGCCAATGGTATATCCCATCAGTTCTCACGCTGTTCATGATAGACAATATTCAAAAAAAGGAAAGAGAAGAGCCCATTTATGACACATGGACATATGTACAATTCGTAAATAAGCGGAAGGAAATGGGATGTCTTCATACATGTGAAGCCCGTAATAGACCATTTACCTGGTCATTTTAATCGGTGGTAGTCGGGTTTAATGGGTAGCCAAAGCTACAAGAACGCTCATTGGAAGGTAGTCAACTCTAGCTGCGCCCCTTAGATTCTCATACATACTACTGAGACTACCTAGAGGATGGCTAAATCCGATAATAATAAGTAGGCGATAGATGATTATTATAATGATATCATGTCCTCCCGAACCATGGATCAGAGTACAAAAGGAATTAGTAAGTATAGACTTAATACACAAATAGAATACCCTTGTGGATGCAGATATTTATTTGATCATCGTATTGTATTAGAACGTATATGCTCAGATCATGAAAATGAATTAATCGCTCATCATGGCTGATGCGGCATTACGCAAGTACTATAAGACACATTGGGCTTTGCGGTACTGTTAGAGCTGAGAGGAGCATGCTCCTTGTTCCATTGATTGACAAACGTTTGCTTGTTCTCTTCTAGTTTGGAACATAAATGGAGAGTAAAATAAAGCGTAAGGCGTATCAGAAAGGTATAAGGAAGAAAGGACATGTTTGTTCAGGTGTAAGAGATGTGGTGAAGAGAATGCTGATAGAAATACTGCCTTTAACATCGCATATCTAGCTTTAGGATATATTCTAAAGTAGTGGTAATTGTGAACTTACCCAAACACGCAAGAACTCTCGCTAGTATGGACAGGGTCAGTATAATTAACAAGAATACAATGATGACGAGAGAAGCCGTCACCGTTGATTCGTCGTTTTAGCTTAAAAACGTGCTGGGTGTGCTAATTGCGGGTCAGATATCATTAACTATTTCTGGTTTTATCTAATGAACGTAAACAGAACCACCGTTTCCTCCAGAGCCCCCATTGGCGCCATTAGCCGAACCACCAATACCACCAATCGCGATACCACCTTTGCCGCCATTACCGCCATTACTACCATTACTACCAATAGCAGCAATACTACCAGAAACACAGGAGGCACCGCTACCTTTACCGCCTTATGGTATAAAGATTGGAGACGTAGTACCAGTAGGCACTCTCTAAGAGATTTGACTTTTATGTACCAAGGATTGACTATTCATGTGCAACTCACCCTGAAGAAAAAGGAACGATAGTAATACACGACAACATGAACCACTAAGGCTTTGAATTACCTAATGTTGTTGCTGGCTTGGTTCACACAAGTACTTTCGCTACAAGTATTAACTTGGCTTATACGTTGGGAGTTTTGGAAGAAAGCGAATGCTACTGGCTCATTCCTAGAAAGAGTACTACTGTTGCTATTGCTACTAAAGCAATAATACTGATTTGTTTTATCATCTATTGTATATTGTTGTATAAAAGCCCCATGTCGAATGTCACTTGTGGTATTTGTCGTATAGTTTATATAAAACATGGCGAAAAGCTGTGGGACATTGTAGCACAAGTATATCTATAACATGCGCAATGTCCCTGTTTTCACATATTGTGATTGATTAGATAATTAAGCCACACCATTACTGAGTATCATTTATGGTATTTGTCATCTAGTTTATACTAGAAGCAGTTATATTTTGTATGAATCGATTCCTTGATAGAATATAATAAAATGTATATTTTAGAGTCTTTGAGTGGCGATGCTTATGACGAGTCAACCATCATCTGAGTCAAATTCTAATAAAGTTATTAATGCTGTATGCATTAATTGTAACAAACGCTTTAAATCGATGCGTTCTGTAAGTATGCATTTAAAACTGACCGCAACAAGCCACACTATTAATTTTATTAACCATGGAAATTATGATAAAAAAACAGGCCTTAGGAAATAAATCGTCCTGAATTGAATTCAACCTGACAGATAAGTATCTCCTGCCCAGAATTATTTCATCTCTCATGGACAAGAACAAACCAGAAAAAAAACTCGAGAGAATGCGATAACACACTGACGTTGGCCATCTTATACTTTTATTGGTTGATACTTTCAAGAATCTTACTTCCGCACACCGCCTAGGTGACATACATCCAGATGCTTCTTTGTGAATAATAGAACCTAAGCCATAACATAATGCTAAAAAAGACCAAAGAGACAACATGTATTTCTAATCCAATATCACCCTGTAGCGGCGATAGTACAATCATTCCGTTATCCTGAAGAGAACCAGCTACCTCTCCCAATACCCAAATTATTATAAATATTGAAATCTGAAACTGAAAACCTCTAATGTCCTTGGATTTCGCCGCTAACCATACAAATATACCCAATGCTGCCAACAGCAGGGTTATAGTAAAACTATCCATAAGAAGAAGGATAGTAATAGGGGTCCATATTACAACCATTTTCTTATAGGACCAATACCTATCGACTCGAATTTTGCCAACAGTTGAGGGTCAGGCGGATTTGGCGAATTACCAACCATCGCTTTACATATTTCATCATATATTTCGATACCAGTGGTGGGTATCAATGCAGGTTGGGGTGCTATTGGCATTTGTTTTGAAGTGGTTGGTTGTGATTGTGTAATTGTAGTCTTTCCTTCAAATACTGAATGTGACAATACACTAATCTTGTCTTGGATTGCGTGGACATTAGGAACATCAGCTGGTCCCTTTACAAGAATCCTGTTAAGAATCCATGCAAGGTCGGTTGGAGACTTTATCTGAGTCATGCCACTTGTAACCCGTCCATGCCAGTCAGGGGTGATAAGGTAAGTACCGCCTGTAGATCCCGTAGCACGTGTTCCAACGTATGCATAATCATTGGTGTACGCATCCAAGAATTGGAAAGTATAGTATCTGTTAGAGATTGCAGGGACCTTAAGAACTACAGGCTCATTTTACAAATTCAACCAAGCCAGACCATACAAGGTATCGGCATTTGGACTGACAACATCTGAGAAACTAGCATTTACAAGATCGCGAGCAAAATGGATCATATTCCAAGGACCGTGTCCTATAGCAGGAGGGGTAGTAGGATTTGTAGCCCAATTGCTATTCCTTTCCATATTCACAAGAGGGTATCCCCAGATGTAAACAAGTGTAGCTATATCTTCTGGTTTGTTTGATGATGAAAGTTGTGACATTATTATGAAGAGCTGTGAGATAGTCTATTATACTCTTTTCCATTGAAGTGTTATAGATATTTACAATTAATCCCAATCATAAGGATAATACCATTATAAGAAATATTATCCTGATAGGTAGTGTACCTACTGATTTACATGGATATAGAATGTTTGTCAATACAAATTAATGCTATTAACGTGTAATATTTAAGGAAATTCCTTTAACAA
>JBAVTY010000582.1:0-1727 GCA_049696495.1 Candidatus Nitrosopolaris sp. | reverse complement strand
CAACAGATTTTGCTGATAGATATGAAAGAAATATTTTTCCGTTGGTTCATGCTGGTTATATAGTCTTAGCTGATAGATACATATACACTGCTTATGCAAGGGATATAGTAAGAGGCTGTGACCCCAGATGGGTTCGGCAAGTTTATGAATTTGCCATTAAACCAAACATCACTTTTTACTTTGGAGTACCTGTCGACGTAGCAAGTGAACGCATATTGGCTGGACGACCTAAATTAAAGTATTATGAAGCTGGTATGGACCTGAATTTAAGTAACGATCCTTATGAAAGTTACAGAATATTCCAAAGTAGGATAATTGAGCAGTATGACTCTATGGCCCAATCTGAGGGATTTATAACAATAGATGGTACTTCAGGGATTGAAGAACAACAATATTTGGTAAGGAAGAAAATTATGGAAACCATTCCAGAGTCTAAGTATGCACGGCCGTTAATCAAAGAACAGGTCGTATAAAATGAGTGAACGTCAACAATCACTAGTAATGCTCGAGAGACATATCGACTCATACGGTAAGGGTATACCATATTTACCAAATACAAATGTAAAGGGAAAGCTCATTGTTATAGAAGGACCTGATGCTTCAGGTAGAAGTACACAAATTACAATGTTAACTTCAAAACTAGAAGCAGATGGTCATGCTCTTTTAAACACAGGATTGCGGAGATCAGAGCTAATAAGTCAAGGAATCCTTGAAGCCAAACGAAATTTGGTTTTAGGCAAGAGGACCATTAGCCTTTTTTATGCTGCTGATTTTGCTGATCAGCTGGAAAATAAGATAATTCCAGCTCGGTTATGTATACTCGATAACATAAATTCGTCAAGTCGCTTCGCATTTGCTCTCTCTGTTTGAACACTTTTGTAGTTACATCAAATTATGTTAGGCAGTATAGTTCTCGCTGAGCAAACTCGGTATCATCTTATTACTTATTGTCCCCGATGTTTCAAATGATCGAGAAACTCTTGCCCATAATGATGCGCAATTTCTTGTGCTAGCTCCCATCTGACAGGGCCAGTCTTCAGAGCATCTGCAACTTCCTTGAAGTATTTTAAGTCCTGCGGGTGAAATTACGAGTACTTTTCCTCCACTTGGACCTGATTGGTAATTATCAGCAATACCCTTTGGAACAAATACAAAATCTCCTTTTGTTTACATGGCGGGATTCTTTATCACATTGAATAATATATAGATTGTAGCACAATAGATATAGCTTCAGTCCTTTTCTTGTTGTGATATGCCATCAAACAAGTCCACCAATTATGATAAACATCATCTTCTTTTATCAGAAGTACAAAGTAGTAATACTAGGTCGTAAGCGATAAAAAATGGTCTGAACCAGATCTGAGACAGTCAACTTGCAAGTCATTATCAGTTATCAATATCCGGCCACACAGTGATTTCAGATTTGACGAGAAGAAATTGTAAAGCGGAATAGAACGAGAAGACATAACTGGATTTAGAACTTGCGTAACTCTCTTAAGACTTCATTAAGATATTCCTTCTCTTCCAATTCATCCTGAGCGCTTAAGAGATGAGTCATAATAAAACATTTTTATATTCTTAGCTTTGCCATTTTATCTTCGGTTTCCATCAATTACATTCAATACATTATGCAAAAGTATAATTGGACTTAAATTTCAGTGTTGAGAAATGATAGTAAAAATATTTCATGAGTACGTAAGCCAATCTACAACTAAAAACGTAAAGGA
>JBAVTY010000581.1:0-6189 GCA_049696495.1 Candidatus Nitrosopolaris sp. | reverse complement strand
CTATTAAATTTGAATAATCAGTCTAACAATGGAAAAATGTTTAAAAGTGACTATATATTGATTGCAATATCTTACGTTATCTTATCAAGCCTAATGATATATCTAGGAAATGCAGGATTATTTTTCTCAAATTACGTCAACGCAGCAGCTCCATCTAACATGACAGCAGCAGCTCCATCTAACATGACAGCAGCAGCTCCATCCACCAACTCAACAGTTCCATCAGTTCAACCAATGAATATTACCAAAATCCCTATTATACAAAAGAATCAAACAGGAAATCAGACGACAACGGCACAAAATTATAACTCAACTGACACTATGATGTCATCATTTAAGTCTGGAAACAAGCTTTTGATGCAAGCTATAAATGATATAAAGACTGGCAATACGCATGAAGCACTAACCAGCCTTAACAATGGTAAAATGCTGATAGAACAACAACAACTGGCAGCACTTGATGTGATGTCCAATCCAGTTCTTCAGTCGGCAAGAGAGCATTTGTTGGCAGCTAAACAGTCCATAGAGACAGGTAACACTGATAAAGCAGTTTCAGAACTATACATTCTTCGACAGCTAAAGTTACTACATCAGCAAGGCATGATGACGATGAAACTACCGATGACAAGAGATCTGAATTCAACCTTTAATTCAGCAGAGGCACACTTGTTGGCAGCCGGCGAGGCTATAAATGGATACGATCCTCAAAGAGCAATTTCGGAGATAGATATTGCAAGTGAACAATTATTTGCACACCAACTCGCAATGCTTGATGTTATAAATTCATTATTTAGTAATACTAGAGCGCATTTTCAGCAGTCCATTTATGATCTAAAGATTAGTGATACAAAAGAAGCGATATCGGAACTAAACAAGGTTCTTAATTCATTAGAGGAACAGGAACAAGGTGTGTTGATGATCAAGGGAATTTTCCCATCAACTACTGTTATTACTTCGAATCACGTTAATGCAACCACAGCTTAGTGGATGGGTATTGCAAGATCGGCTTGAATTAAATGAGCCTAGTATCCGGGGGACTATAGAGAACTGAGATACAATAGAATTGTTAGCACTAAATATTCTGTTATTAATGGTAATTCGTTCGCATTTCTTGCTGCAACTAGATTTAAGGCAAAAACTCCTTCCAAATCCAAAATGCCTCTTCGCATCTTTTATACTGTTGTTCACACTTGTCTCCCCAGTTCAATATTGTTTCTTCAATCAAAAGACATATGCTGATGGTTTAACTAGCGAAAATCTACCACCCGTCTCAGTAGGAAATAGACAGATGAGTCTTTATCTCAAGGTAAACCCTCCTATCCTGACTCCCGCAGCCATGCATAGTGCATATATGCAGTTTAGGTTGTTTGATGCAAGCAATAATCAGACTATCCCGCATGTTACCTATGAGATAGCTGTAACAAGGGGAACAACGTCATCATTAACAAAAAAACCACTCTTGCTTGACTCCTTTCACTCACACATCGGGTTACTAACCTTGCACATAGAGCCCACTAATGGACCGATTACTATATTGGGTGAACATGATCCTAACCTGAAATCTTGGTTAGCTGATTCTAGCGGCAATATACTCGTAAGAGGCCCTATACTTTTGCACGGAGGTCTATATCATTTCCACGTTGAAATATTCAGCATGGGTAGCGACACAACTTTATTCACTCCACAGCAAGCACCGAAATTTGACGCCTCTCTTAGTCTGGGAGATGTTTACCAAAATAATTGGAATTATCAAAACCAAAATTATAATACGACTGTGATATCATACTATGATAAATTAAACAATGTTAATTTCCAACCAACAAACAAATCATTTACTTGGTCAATGCCATTTGATTATAATATGAGTCGTATCAAACAACAATCTCTCTTTGTCCATGAAGAGATGAGACTTCCGAAATCCTGGAAAGGTTTTGGAAATTCGACTCAATTCAATGCGACAGTCAATGGTCAACCACTATCAGGCCGTTCTTTAGCCATAGACCCGTTTTCCTTTCCTGATGCTATGGTTGTACATTACCTTGTTCACAAAAATGACATCATAAAGCTTGCGGAGAAAGCAGATTCTAACAGCAACTCGAGCAATGCGGGCGCATCACTTATGAAATTCACTTTATCTCCACTCAGTGCTAATACTCAGATTCATACTTCATCGGATTTAGCCTCGAACATAGGCGGCATTCACGCTGCGGTTTCATGGTCCCCAAACCCCCTTGCCCCAGACAAACAATCAACATTAAGAATTTCATTCTATGATCCTACTGGGTCACAGAAATTAACAAACACTAATGTTAAGTACAATCTAATAATATTTGACAAAAATAACCATGCAGTAATAACAAAACAGAATCTGTTAGCCAAGAATGCGACTGATACAGTGACATTGTATTTTCCAGCAAAAGAAATTTACCATATGGTGTTGGCAATCACTGGATTACTTAAGCCAGGCCAGATACCTGATTTTACAAGGAATGGAGTAGCAACAGGATCGGTGGTCGTTCCAGAGTTTCCAGGTTTGCTTAGTGCTTCGCTAATAATGGCTTTGACGATTGGAACGCTGCTGTTAATGCGGTCTAGTAAAAGGATAATCTAAGAGCATACCGTTCCGATGAAACGAGATGACCAATGACAAATGCAAACCATACGATAAATACCAGATCAAGGCCAAAGTACTCTTGCGCGGATTGCGGCAGAAATTTCCTAAATATGCTGGATCTTGATGAACATGAATGGGTAGACCATCGCAAAGAGTAATTAGGATGCTCACTATCGGAGTAGAATTTTCGGGGTTTTGTGACTTGCGGGGATGATAATATAAGATTCAACGACAGGTTGATGACAATATTATAATGTATTTCGACGGTTGCTCTTTATTTGTACATTTATTGCAAGTCCACCTTGCTTTGTGGTATACACTCCCCACTATTGGCCGTCAGCGCAAGAAAAGATGGTTACTGACCCGTGTTACGACGTAATGGTAGACACTTTTAGTGTTCACACATGATAGGTACGAATTACGACTTCTTATCTGGATATCGGTCATTGCTAACTACTTGGCAACCCTGAAAATACCTATACCGAACAACGTAAGCATTACCAAAAAAATAACATGCGATACCTCTATATCCACACCTGGAATTACTATGTCTTCAATCTTAGAACTAACATCAAACAGGTACATTGCCTCAATAACTGATAGCGAAATGAAGGCAAACATCATGAATAATAGTCTAGAACTTCCATTTCTCAGATAAGCAAGTATTGAAACTACGCCGAGAAAAATGGCTATGATGAGGCTAATTACGTGTAGAAATATGTGGTAAATTGTAGACGTATCCGTGATATGAGGTAGAATCACGGGTACTGCCACTATAGCTATTACCACCGCTGTTATAATTGCAAGCAATTTTGGCCTGCTCGATGTAATTTTATATAAGTGAAGCCTAATTGTTTGCATATACTTTTAAATTATCAAACTCAATCGTATATATCCCAATTGGTGCAAGTATCGAAGAATCAACGAATCAAAAATGCTCTTGCTTGGATCAAGTAAACCCGAAAGATTCCCAATGGGATCTGCACTTAATGTCCCAAAGGTTCTTAATTGTAGGAGACTAGTTCATTGCTCTAGGTTCACTCACTGTTTATTCATATAAGGACATTCCTTTCGACATACTCATTCCGGACATTCCATTGCCGCTACTCGTATTCATTTCATTGATGATCCTTTACTTGGCATACTCATTCCGGGCATGCTCAAGCGAAGATTATATGCACTTATAAGCGTTGGATGTAGTCTAACATGAACTAGTTCCATTACGTTCATGAATGACGACTTATTATTTATAGCATTTTTTAACTGACCGAGATAATTCGCTATATTACTGTTGGAATTTGTTGCGTTGGCCGGTGCTATGGGTTTTAAATTCTTCTCAAATGCTTGTTGGGCAATAGCAGCCAAGGATTCCGCTGTCTGATAAGCGGTCAAGTTCTTAATCGTAGCGGGAGACTGGTTCATTGCATTAGGCTCACTCACTGCATTCATTCCTGACATTCCATTGCCGCTACTCGTATTCATATTCATTGATGATCCTTTACTTGACATACTCATTCCACCCATATTCGTAACTGTACTAGATGGTAATCCGAGTGCATTACCATAGTTATTGTATATTTCGTTGCCTAAATTAGCCAGTACTAATGCCTGAGTCTTTGGATTATCTATTAGATCCTTACTAATCCTCACAGAAACTGCTTCGTCTAGAAGATTACCAATATTGGTCACTTTCGACTGGACCGAACTGGAATTAGAATTAGAGGATGGAGAGGCAATAGTAGTTTTCAAATCATTTAAAGAATGCAACAAGTCGGTCGTTACTCTGGGGTTTCTCTCCGATATTTCGGTAGTCCATGTAGTGTTCACTACAGGGTCTTTTTGGGTAAATAGTTCTTCAGCGACTTTAGCGTGGTCCTGAGCCTGTTCCGTGTTGTTTGAGAAACCACGAGCAACAAGCTGGCTTTCAGCTTTTATTTTATTTATCATGGTTAGAAATAATGCGTTTTCATTTTCAGAGAAAGTATGAGCAAGCAAGACCTGATTAGAGAGTAGCATAAAAGATAGAACAATTACTATAGTCAGCGAGATTGCTATTATTTGCATTTTCTTTAGTTAATGTATTAAGTTAATAACTTTTATGGTATACTCGTCGAATATACTAGATAGACTTTGTTAACGCTACGTATTTTCGAATTTTTTCCTTATATTTTTAGAGCATTCGTCGAATACTCTACAATCTTTAATAACTTCTTACTTGAAAAATTGCTATGGAAGTTAATACCAGAAGTAAGAAATATGCCATGATGGGTAGCGTAGCCTTTCTTAGTGCAATCCTGCTGTTCTCAATGACTGCAAGCAGCGCTTTCGCACACATGAGACAACTGCTTACAATAGGAGGAAAACAATATTTACTTGAGGTTGGTTCTCAAGTCGAACCGCCCTATGTGGGTGACAAGAATGCAGTGGATTTCTTTGCTTGGATACCTGATCCACACGATCCATTGAATGATTCGGCAAAGAATATAAAAAATATCACTGGATTAGACAAAACTATTACGGCAATAGTATCAGCTGGTTCAGTAAGTAAAAGGTTGGATTTTACTCCTAACCCTAGCAATACAGCAGAATACGATGCTATATACTATCCTACCGCTCAAACTACATACACCTACACACTAGTTGGCAAGATAAACGATCATCCTATTCAAATAAGCTACAGATGTGTTCCTGGAGCAGGTGACGATACTCCTGGAAACAAGACAAAAGCAACTATATCACCTGGTGTCGTTAGACTGGAAGTTGCCGGTGGGTACGCTTGTCCAATACCAAGAGTAAATATTCCATGATTGTAGGAGGTAGAAGAATAACTTAGTGAATTGGTGTGCCAGCAAACTCCCAATTTTTTTTAGTATTTCAGATTATAGTAAGTTTGACTAAGAGCGGTTATGAATATGTTGAATAATAAAAAGATTCCAAAGAATAATTACACCTTAATTGCAATATTTTCTATTGTATTAGCCATAATGATATCTGGTGGACTTCCTGTAGGGTTGTCTATCTCACATTACGCATATGCACATTCACTTCCAGTAACTGAAACTCCAGCTGCAAATTCCATAGTCCCTAAAGGAGCAGCATTACCATCAAAACTAACAATTGATTTTTCCGAAAGGCCATCTCCTACGGTGAGTAGCATCGAAGTTCTAAATTCAAAGAACGAGCCAGTGAATAATGGCGATTTTAAAATTATTGGAGATGGGGGCAGAGAAGCGATGACTACTTTGAATACAAAGAAACTAACAGACGGTGTATATACAGTCTCGTGGGAGACTCAATCTCTGGACGACGGACATATAGCGAAAGGATCTTATGTATTTGGAATAGGGAATGTTGGTCCAGGTGCTGCTGCATCAATTGCAAGTGGGAAAACATTACAACAAGCATCAACCATCCAATCGGTAACTTCACCTTTAGATGGATTGGTAAAATGGCCCATTATAGTAGCTCAAGCAGCAGTTGTCGGTGGCATATTTTCTCATCTGTTCTTATGGCAGAATTTTGGTAGTAAGATAGAAGAAAGAAGAGTTGTTCGTTATGGATTTGGTTACGATAAA
>JBAVTY010000580.1:0-3782 GCA_049696495.1 Candidatus Nitrosopolaris sp. | reverse complement strand
AAGGACGGAACTGAGGGTTTCGATGATTACTATCTACATTGTCCACTCATGATCTTACGACATGAAAATCTTCTGGCATGTATCAATGCTGTACGTTGGCCCGAAGTTAACAGGTTAACGTTAACCCATTAAGTAATGGGCACGTTTCAATAATATCCGGTTAAACCTCAAGATACTTTATTCAGGAAATGTCCTATACCTAGGCTAGGATCTCTCGAGTCTGGATTATGAATGGCGTCGAGCATTATATTCGCTTGTGCACACGGAGTAGAACTGCCTGAAGTTCATATTTAATCAAATGGCATTACTAAAACCAAAATACTTTTATTGACAAGTGTGCAATAGAAGCCTAATAAAGTAGGTGGTATGTGTAGTGGTATTAGAAGTAAAAAGACCCCGTCCGATGTGGGAGATTCTCTTTTCAACTCATCATACTGACATCGGCCTTTTGTATATCATATCTTCTATAACATTTCTTTTCATGGGCGGGGCTTTGGCACTTAACATTCGCTCTGAATTATTTCTTCCAGGTTCGCACTTTTTGAGTATGGGACCTAATGATTTTGAACGAATCTTCACGACCCATGGTTCGGACATGTTACTTCTGTGGGTTATTCCCTTTGCAGCAGGAGTAGGAAATTATCTAATCCCAATATATGTGCGCTATAAGGATATGGCGTGGCCAAAGCTTAACGCCGTGGCATTTTGGATGATTCCTGTTGCTGCTGCCTTAATTTGGCTGGGATTCTCGGATGTAGGCTGGACGGGTTATCCTCCATACTCTATCATCCGCGCCGCTGGTCCTGCAACGGACATGTGGATCTTTGGTATGAAGATTCTTGGTATCTCCTCCATACTTGGCTCGGTCAATTTTATTGTAACAATTCTTAGATGCAAACATCCTGACTTGCCTCTTATGAAAATGTCGTTATTTGCCTGGGGAATCTTGGTCACATCCTTTCAGATAATAATATCCATGCCGACATTTTCGGCTGCGATGATTATGATGTATACCGATAGGCTAGGAGTAACCGGTTTTTTCAATCCTGCAATGGGTGGAGATCCAATAGCATACCAACATTTATTCTGGTTCACATTCCATCCGGAAGTTTACATATTCTTGTTACCAGCGATAGCTATGGCATACGAGATAGTACCGAAGTTCTCAAGAAAGCCTATCTTTAGTTACCAGTCAGGGGTGACTGCGTTTGTTTTGCTTGGAGTTCTTGGGTTTGCATCCTGGGCACACCATATGTTTGCGACAGGCATGAGCTTTACAGAAAAGACAGTTTTCATGATAGGTACCCTTGCTGCTGTTCCTGCCTCTTCTATGCATGTGTTTAACTTTATAGCTACCATGTGGGGAGGAAGAATAAGATTTAGGGCTCCTATGCTATTTACGGTAGGTGGTATAATGCTATTCTACTCTGCAGGAGCTGGTGGTGTGGTCAATACTGCTATTCCACTGGACTTTCTAACACACGATAGTTACTTTGTAGTTGGACACTTCCACCTATTTATGATGGGAACTGTTACGATGATATTTACAGGTTTCATCTATTACCTGTTCCCATTCATCACGGGTAGAATGTACCACGAAAAGGCGGCACAGGTTCAGTTCATAATAGCAATGATAGGTATCTCGCTTGTCTTCGGCACACAACACATGTTAGGGTTATATGGACAGCCTAGGCGTACGTACGACTACACTCCTCTGCCCCAATTTATCATAATGAACCAAATTGCAACAATTGGAGCCTGGATGATAGGACCGGCGTGGGGGTTGATGCTGATAAATCTTGTCAAGAGCTCAATAAACGGAAGGCCAATAGAAAACAGAGATCCATTCGATATAGGCGAGCAATATTATAACTACGCGCGACGAGAGCCCCATTTGGCGTAGGCGAGCAATACTATGACTGCGCGCGACGAGGAATCGATGGTCAGAACTACTGGTAAGCGGATGGCTCAAGGCATGGCTGTCCTAGTGGGAGTGATGGCTGTAGGCGCCGCTATAGCGGTACCAAATTGGCACAATTTTGCCAGTCATCCTCCACCTGTGTCGATGATAACATCAACACAGGGGGGGTTGGTTGGCGGTAATGCTATTGGTGCGTCAGTGCCTGCAGCTGCAGTTTCACCGGGTACAACTACCATTAGTATTTTAGCCGGAGCAAGCGTCCAAGGAAATCCTAATTTTAGTCCGAACAATGATCAAGTGCCACTTACCGATAAAATTGTCTGGGTAAACAAAGATACAGTGCCACACACTGCTACCTCAGGCACAGGAGCCTCAGATCCTACTTCCGGAAAGATTTTTGATACAAAAATAATTACTAACGGACAGAATTCTCCTGTCCAACATCTTGAAGGTGTCAAAGTGGGTGATGTCATACCTTATTATTGTCAAATCCATCCTTACATGACTGCTAAAATCACAGTTATCGCTGCAAGTTCTAGTTCAACGGGAGGTGCAGCAAGCGGAGCAGGCGCTTCTCCTGCACTTAGCATATTGCAAGGAGCTTCTACTCAAGGCAATCCTGCCTACGCTCCTGACACCCTTACTGTTAAGAAAGGGGATTCGATACAAGTTACCAACAAGGACTCGGTTCCGCATACAGTCACAAATGGCAAAGATGCAAGCGATCCAACTTCGGGTAAACTCTTCGATACCAGCATAATCAATGCCGGCTCTACTGCACAAGTTTCAACAGCAAAGCTTAGCGCTGGTGACTATCCGTTCCATTGTTCAATACATCCATACATGACTGGACTGCTGAAGGTACAATGACACGCTGATAATTACGAAATGTTGTTAAAGACTCTGTCAGTCGCGAGCCTATGTTTGCTTTTTACACTTATTTTCATAGGTGGATATGTGAGCTCTTCAGGTGTTGGCTTAACTTGCCCCAATTGGCCATTATGTCCCGCCGGACTCGTTCCGACATATAGTTTTATTATAGAATATTTCCATAGAACCGTTGCGGCTACAACAGCATTGCTAGTTGTTGTTACTATGGCATTCACACTAAGATCCAACTTATCTCCAAAGGGCATGAAGATCTCGTCAGCGTTAGCGAGCGGCGCGGCCATAGGTCAGATAAGTTTGGGCGGTGCCGTCATAATAGAGCGACTTCACGCAACCTTGGTTACTACGCACCTTGGGCTAGGACTTGTAATGTTCTCGATGACGCTCATTACAGTTATGTACGCGTATAAGATTCCGCATGAAAATATCAAAAAGGACACGCTATCGGATGCCGTAAAATAACACCAAGATCACTCATTGTAGGATAGTTTCTATAACATTCTTAAGTAAGAATATCACATGTGATCAGAAAACCCAAGAGTTTATTTTTCTTGTCCTCCACATTCTTGAAACTGTCTCTCTCATTATCTTTATAGTTTTAAAAGGCAATATATTCGATGCTATCACAACATCAAATTTTATATCAACCACTATATAGCTATCTTACAAGAGATAGTAGATAGTATATAAGCGGACTAGAGAAATGTTATGAAATCAGTCCTCTGTATTATAGGGGTAGATAAGTAATACCATGTTTTTGGATATAGATATTCACGCTCAATCATCTATCATTAACTTGACATTCTGAGCCGATTTAACCGATTCCTGGTCAGAAACAGCTAATAATGGCAATCTCTGTATCTCAATTATATCTCCTTTCTCTCAAGAAATATTTGCCAGGTTATGTAGGGTATGTCCGATTCAGCGGGCATACAACTTTATGTCAGACATTTTTTTTCAATATAATGTTTGA
>JBAVTY010000579.1:0-7593 GCA_049696495.1 Candidatus Nitrosopolaris sp. | reverse complement strand
TTTATGAAGCATACCGGGAATCTTTGGTTTACTCGCACATATTTCCGACTAAATTGACACGACATGATTCTTCATGCAGTCGAACAGTCCTTTCTGAAATCAAATCTACCCTCCCATTTCCCTGCTTACATAGACGGAAACTTCGTTAATTGACCGAGGCGTGCTTATAAGTTATAGACCTACCATACATTTAGTTCCTATGTAATTCTGTCAAAACAGAATGTTTGGCATAGGTGCAAGCAAAAGACAAGTAGGTGTAAATGAGTTATATATACGATGATGACATCATATGTATGATATCCGTATGAAGAATCTATCTGTACCAAGACTTCTCAACTTTAGAAGCCATAACTGGGCTAGGAGACGGTGGCTTGATTTCAGAAACGGTCATAGCATTTATCTAATTTTTCTCATGACTTTTGCTAATTTCGTAACAATTCAATACCAACTTCTGTTTCAGAGGGTGCCCGCTATCCACTCACTCCATATCAATATCTGGATCTTCGCCTTGCTTTTTGTGGCAATCTATCTTCCCCTCGGCATGATAATTGGATACTGGCACAGGAAAAATCAATTCAGTGTTGAAGCGGAGGCTTTGTTCAACCAGAATCAAATCGGCGCAACAATAAACCTCTTTTTAATTGATTTGATTGATGGAAAGGTGACTGAGGAAGAAAAGCAGCACATGCGAAAATACCTCTTAAATATAATGAGACGTGCTGATAGGCCATATGGGGGAGGAGACAAGATTGAATCTCAGCTGGACAGTAATTCAAAGATTAAAATTCAAAAAACAGAGTAAAACAATACGCACTGTTCAATTCTACAATAGACCATGCGAATTTTACATGTATGGGATCAGGCGGGTGTAGCATTTGTCCTCGCAAAATATCAAAGTTTACAAGGACAAGATTCGAAGGCAATCATGGTTAGAGAATATGATAAATACGGAATAGGTAGATTTTACAACGAGTATGTTATTGATGTCACATTAGAAGAATTTGTTCAAAGGAGCTTAGAGGAAGCGCACTCTGCAGATATTGTACACATACATAGCAGGAGCGACATGGTTGTTAGGCTTCGAAACGAATTTGGAAATTCAAAAAAGATCATCCTCCAATATCATGGAACGGATATTCGTGGAATAAAGAAGCAGAAGCTCCCACACAGATCGAAACTATCAGACTTGGCTGTTAGAGGAATATTTGCATATAGGAGAGTGAGAGACACAATACTTTTTAAAAAGAAGATTCATTCGCAAGCTCAACGTCTGACAGACGCGGTTATTGTCTCTACCCCGGATCTAATACCTCTAGTTAGTAATGCCATTTATCTTCCAAATCCAATTGACACGGATCATTTTACTCCTGATAAGATTTTTTCGAAACCCGAAAGAGCAAGGGCATTGACTATGGATACAGAAGCAATCGATATAAGATTAGCACTGAATTATTGTAAGCAGTATAATGTGAATCCACAAATTGACGTTTATAATAGAATCAAGGATCCTATCATGTACAAAGATATGCCAGCCTTTTTGAAAAAATATGGACTATATGTTGACGTAAGATTTGTTGATGGCAAAATTCTAGAGAACTTGAGCAAAACTGCTTTGGAGGCATTAGCTTGTGGTCTTGACGTTTTAGATTATAAGTTGAATCGCAGACATGGTTTGCCTGACGAGTATGCTCCAAAGAATGTTACATCTCGTCTTGAAACTATATATTCTCACTAACGGAGTCGTTGTTTTGGGTAATCATTCATAGTCCTTGAACCATAAACAATCCTATACTGTAATACTCATTTGCTATCTTTATAAAACGATGCCGAACCTAAAAGCCTAGAAGCGAAAAATAGTTGTAATTTTTTAGAGGGTATTGAAAAACCTAAACATGGTAGATAGTAGAGTCGTTATTATCCCTAACCTACTTAGCGATCGCCTTTCGGCCTATTTTCTGGGTTATTTTTTGTGCTGCAACTGCAGACCCTAACGCTCCCAAATACATCCCAACTCCAATGAGCAAATTGCCGTTGAAGCCTATTATCATAGATGATGTGGCGGTGAGAACGGTTCCTACTACTGATGCAATTACGTTTGCCCCCCAAAGGAGAGTGATATCTTCACCACCTGAACTACCACTTCCTTCGCTCGCGTGCGACTCCTGGTCTAAGCGCCCGGAGGCTGAAGAAGCCATTCTCGTAATAGACGGAAACTGAAATCCCATAAGAAAACCAGTTGGCGACAAAAGTGCAAATGTCAGAGCAATCCTTCCTGATAACTGCAAAATTATCCCATATTCTATGATGCCTTGTAGGAAAACATAGTAGACTAACACTATACCAGCCAGTGGTGGTATAGATATCATTATCGCTCTGTAAGGTTTTTTGTGAAATAGCTTTCCACTCAAATATGCGCCTATTCCAGTAGAAAGCAAGATCGAAAAAAGAATAACAGTCAAAGCCATGATAGGGGTTCCAAGTAAAAGCAAAAATCGTTGAATGAAGGTTATTTCCAAAACAATAAAACCAAGCCCGATAAAGATTGCAAAGATAATGTGAAATCGAGATGATGAGCTTAGTCTAATCTTGTTTATCTTTGAATAATAAACCAGCAACAAGGTAAGGACAACAGATACCCCAAGTACAGTTTCTATCAATAATACCATTTGAGTTGGAACGAGCTGTGTAGCAAAAAAGAATGGAGAATCATCGGTGGGGGGTTTTTCAAAAAAACCCGAGCTTTGAGGATCGTAGCTTAGTTGTTGTTGCAGATCAGTATTGTTGCTTTTACTCACACTGAATAGCAACCTGTCATATGGAGGTTGTACATATCCTCCTGGCATTGCGATGACCTTAGCATGACTCTTATTAACTCTCTCTTTTATCAAAACAAGTTCTGAGGCAGTAAATGGGCTATTTTTTATTACTAAAAGTACTGGATAGAATGTTCGTTGAGGGTTCGGTCCAAACGTCAATCCAGGGCTATCTTCCACTACTAAAATCTGTTTGCTAATATCATGTTGATTGCTTGTCCCTCTTTCATACTCTCGTAAAGCCTCTATGGCAAGAGGAACAAGCCTTGGCAATTCAGTACTCCAGCGTACCATGACAAGCTTTCCGTTAGCTCCATTAAGATGATTCAAATATTGCTTGAATGCCTCGACTGTGTAAAGGTAGTTTTCTGAAAGTGCATATCCGCCAGCTAATTGGGCAGCCCAAGAGTCTACAAGTTTTATTACTATCGTATCGTATTTCGTATTTGTGGAGCTGATAAATCTTCTGCCATCGTCAATAGATAATCGTACATCTTTACGGTTATACAAATTCCCTGCTGAAATCCCGCCATACTGTTTTACTGCGGATACTATCAAAGGATTCAATTCCACAGCTGTCACATTCTTTGAGCCTGCCGACAATGCGACCAAAATATCCTCGCCGCCGCCGCTGCCAATAACTAATATTCTACTATCATTCATATTTGACATTTCGTATGGCATATAATCCATGTATGTCTTTAACCACTGTCGATCAGAAAAAGAACCATTCCATTTCAGTATTGGGGTAAGGGCATCAGCATCAATAAGTATTGAGGCTAGGTCCCTAAAGCCAGTCTTGCTAATACCACCAGTGTGTTTGACAATATCGATCCTAGAAAAAGAATTCCATTTAGTTGATACGTCACTGTAACCCGAGGGGTTGGCCAATAAATAACGTAGTCCTTTGTCTTCTCCAGGCTGTATTGCTAGCATATTGGAGTACAAATTGGAAGCTAATAAAACTGCGCAAACAATGAGTACAATGAATCCGTACGATGCTGGGTTTTTTTCAGTAATAAATCGATCTGAAATTTCTTTCTGTCTTTGACTGAAAAACAAAGACGCATATGCAATTATAGGAGGTAATGCACCGAATAGGCTAATTAGGAGCAACACAGATTCTGCTCCCAATCCCCGAATAACCGGATCAAGGATAAGTGTCGCCGCCGATGCTCCGGCCAAATCGATGAAATAGAGCTTAGTTATCTGGCTTGGCATGGCAAGATAAATTAATGCCATTGAAAGACCAGCAAAAAAGAATGGAATTGATGATGCTAAAAAAAATAGATAAATAAAAGAGATGCTGGGTGGAATGACATGCCCTATAACAAATAAGAAAACAGGCAATGAAACTGCGAATGCTATAGTAGACTGAATTATTTTATTTGGTATTTTTTCTCTTTTCGTTCTATTCTTTGTGATGTGTATCAGCAAAGATCCAATACCAAGTCCAAAAAACGCCACTGAGATTGCCATAAAAGCGTAGTTGTACCATAGGATTATCGAGAAGATTCGAGTCAGCGTAAGCTCAAACAACAAAACACTAAGAGACAATATGAAAAGAGATGCAAGGAGAAAAGATAGTAATGAAGTGGAGCGCATCTCAAACTAGCACAAGTACGTTTCATATAGGTATTTCTAGGGTAAAAATTTTGTTTTAGGATCCTAGACATGAACATCAACTCACAAAACCCCATAGTCCGACAGTTTCCTCCAACCTAACCAATCCTGCTCGATTGATAGATTATCGATCATGTGGTAAAGGCAGTTATGTTTACAAGGCTTTGACAATCCGTGTCATTTTGTCAAGGTTAATCTCGAAACCAAAACGGCTTTCCTCCTTCTTCATGTTTCTATACATGCTCATCATTAGGCGAAGATGTCTTATCATGTTTAGTCTGTTTTGCATCTTTAGTCTCACGATCCGGTAGACGTCATCATAATAATCGAACTTCTTGAGCACCTTTTTTCTATACTGCTCAAAATCAAACATATTGCCCTTAGTTACATCTAAAACTTTTAGGAAAATATCACAACATAATAGCGACGGGATTATGCCCTCTCCTAACAATGGAAATACACATCCTATCGATTCTCCTACGCCTATGACATTTCCAACATAAAACGGCTCCATTCGTCTAGGAGGAGCAAGGCGGATCGGTCTTCCTATTTTCTTTACAATTCGAGCTTCAGGATGTGTCCTTAAAAATTCTTCAACTCCTGCATATTTCTTGTCGATATCTCCAGCACCCACGTATCCACGATTATTGTCAAGGGGAAAATACCAAAAATATCCCCTTGCTCCCTTATAGCCGATAACATAAAATTCATCTATACCATGAACATTTTCCACCAGATACTCATATGCAGGTATTATGAAATCTTCCTCAGAACGGGGAAGCAAAGTGCGATGCATGCCTGTGCAGTCAATTACATAATCAAATGCATTGAATTGAAAATTCTCCCCGGTGCACTTAAAACCATATGTAATATTTAAATCTCTTAATAAATCATGTTCCCATTTCTGTTTGTCGTAAGTTACCAAACCTCTCAAGTTCAAGTATTCCCTGACGTGGTTCGGAAGATCCATCTTCAAAGTCTTACCTACATGGAAAATGTAATTGTCAAAATTAAGTCCGGCGCGCTCTGAAAACGTGGAAAGCATGTTTCTTGACGCGCCCCAAGCACAAACAGCCCACTGATTTTCCTTGCTTGAAGCTTCGAATATTTCAACGTCATGTCCCCGCTTATGAATCATACGCCCTAAGTAACTGCCGGAGACTCCTGCTCCAACTACGGCAATCCTCATGAATTGGTTTTCAGAGAAGTAAGTTTATTTATAATTCTTGTCCTATACATAAGATAATATCACTACTGGAATAATAAAGCTGCAGGGAACTTACGCGATAACAATAAAGTCAAGAACTGTTCTTATCTTGGTTAACCTTTGTCGACAGGAGCATTAATCTATAGTCATTGGACTCAATATGTTGATCATTGAAAGTAGCCAGACTTTAGTGAGATGTAATCGAGTTACCAAAAAGAAGTCTAGAGCGGGATTCCCGTAGAAGAAGCAGTTATACTAATAGATAGTTACGATCAATAACGTAAATACATACTTATATTCAATAAACACGAATCCAGAATTTAGTACAAACAGTAGGTTTGCATAAATAGTTTATTTTCGAGCCGTCATCTGAATGAAACGAACTATAATGTCATACATGGTAGCGACAATTGTGTCTCTGGCGGCGGTGATTGGCTTGGCAATCCAACCATCATCTCTAATGGCACAATTACAGAATTCAACAGCATCAGCATCCCCGACTGCATCAGCATCCCCAACCTCAGCATCCGTAACGAACCCGGCGTGTGGAGAAGTAGTACAAGGAAATGTTAACTTGACAGCGAATCTTAACTGCTCGGGAGACGGAATCATTGTAGGGGCCGACAACGTGAACATAAACCTAAACGGCTATTCTATAACAGGTCCTGGGCAACAGAGCTCTAAAGTAGGAGTAGTAATACCCAACAATAACAACATCATGGTAATAGGACCCGGTGTCATAAAGGGTTTTCAGGCTGGCATATTGGCCACTGGTTCTAACAATGTACAGGTAAAGAACATCATCTTAAAGAACAACGAAATCGCGGTCTTTACAACTGGCTCGACTAATACACAAGTTAGCGATAACATAATCACGAACAATAATCTCGGGGTAGCATCACATTCCAGCAGGGGCGCAAGTCTTATGTCTAACCTAATTAACGGCAATCAGCTCGCAGGTGTTACATTAGTGAATACGCACAAGGCGATTATCACGGCAAACAACATAGAGGGCGGTCAAAATGGTCTTTTCCTCGATGCTCAAAGCAGTGAAAACTCTATAAACATGAATAACGTGCTGCATAATGTAATCGACCTTAATAACGCCAACGGATTAGCGCCGAACATCAACGTAAATTCATATTCAGACAATAACTGCATGCTTAGTAATCCAAGCGGACTCTGTATGGGCAGATAGAAAGGATTTAGTCGTGAAGACAGCAGAAATGCTGTATCCCTCAATTTATTTTTTAATTCATAATGTGATGGTTAGAATACGCTTTCTGAACGATATTTGTGACTTACATAGCGCAAATTCAGTTAGAGTCGTTATCGGACCATTTGTCTCCGGCATTTCTAGTGTTATCATTCTAACTATACTTTCAGCTAGAATAGAAGGTCGAAAGTGATAAATTGGAGACAAATTCTCTTTGAATAATGAACAAAAAACGACAGACAAGTCATTTGTTCTTGTTGTTGTCTGTAATTGCCATATTTGGAGCAACATCTTTCAGTGCAGGCCAAATTTTTCAACAGGGTAGTGCCGAGGTCGGCAAACCTAACACGGCAGGGGTTGCCAATCAAACCGCTGCGAGCATTCCTTACCTCCCTCCTGGTTTAATGAAATCAATAATCGACCAGGCTCGTAATACTAACGCAACAAAATTTGCATTTCAGAACGCAATTAATGCTACAACCGCAGCATTGAATAAGACAGCTGGAATGAATGCGACTGGCGCTGCTGGAATGAATAAGACAGCTGGAATGAATGCGACTGGCGCTGCTGGAATGAATGCGACTGGCGCTGCTGGAATGAATGCGACTGGCGCTGCTGGAATGAATGCGACTGGCGCTGCTGGAATGAATAAGACAGCTGGAATGAATGCGACTGGCGCTGCTGGAATGAATAAGACAGCTGGAATGAATGCGACTGGCGCTGCTGGAATGAAT
>JBAVTY010000578.1:0-3819 GCA_049696495.1 Candidatus Nitrosopolaris sp. | reverse complement strand
AAGGATAAAACTCACAAAGAGGAACAGACGTAACATAATAGAGATTACTTATCGCTCCAGAAACCACGGAATTACTATATATCATTATTACACTTGCAACGGCAACACACACGATTTTATTCATCCTACTACCGTCATGTATTTGGTTTAGGGTATAGAATTCCCTACATGAAACAGGTTCTTCGTGAGCGTTAATACTCAGTATACGCAGACGAATATTGTCGGTTAAGGTCAATATGATTCAAGTAAAAAAGGGCCATTGATGCGTTGAGAGCCTTTGGTAATAAGGGAATCCAGCCAATACTGGATATTAGTGGTACAGCTATCGATAACGATGTTAAAACATATGCGTTCGAAACTATAAAGAAAATTAAGGAATCCAGTGAATAGTCTTACCCATATTAATATAATATTGTAAAAATTTCGGTGGATGATTTAATAATTCATTCTCCAACAGCCTCTTCCGTTCTTTTAGCGAGACGATTAGCCACTGCAACGGTAGCGCCCACAGTACCAAAATATTGTACTAAAACAAATTTTAGCAATCCCCATAAGAAGTCTCCAGAGTTATTGGCGACCGAAGCGTATGTAGGATAATTCTTAAGAAAGTCTGCCCCTATGCCTGCGGCTAGAGGAATGAGAGACAGTAGAAATATCTCGCCTAAACTTACGGCTGCCATTAATCTAGGGCTTATAATTGAAGATATAAGAATTATGCACGATTATTGTATTTCTTGACTAATTTGTTGGAAACGACTTCCTTTTCTGCTTGATTTAATTTCAATATGCCCAATGTATCAAATAATCTAACGGCTGCCTTTTCTGATCCTTTTAATACTTTTATCTGTGTAGGCATGTATCTACTATAGCTAACGATCTATTAAAAATTTTCTTTTCTCGCATTCTCAATGACCGTCTTCCAGTTGTTTTCTCCCTCTATTATTATTCCGCATTTCTCAGCGGGGGTTTTTCCTTTCAATGCTTCATGCGGTCTGAAATAATTGTGATATATTTGATAGCCTGTTAGCACGGCTGTGTCCGTTCGCTTTAATCCACGCATCACTTTCTCACGGTCACGCACTTCACCATTCATTCTTTCCATTTTGTTATTGTTGTGATCGCCTTGTAGACGAATGTGTGAAATGTGTCTCGTCCTTGGATTGTTGATTGTGAAGAATTCCTTCGTGAAAGCCTCATGAAAATTTGGCGCGCCATCTGTTATGAATGTGTTCGGTCTCTTGTTAGTCAATTCTCTAGCGTTCTGAAGTAAGGGTCTAATATTGGACGTGTACTTGCTATTTGATACCTGTTGTGCAATCCAGAATCTTGTCTGGTCATCCATCAGTGCATACAAATATTTCGGATTACCTTTGACCTTTAGATATAGTTCGTCTGCACGCCAAGCACCCTCAACATTTGGTGTAATTTTTTCTAGGTATGCCTTCATCAGGCCAACATACTTTGTTATCCAGTTGTAGACATATACATGCGTTATCTTCACACCTTGCAATTTCAAGAATTTCTGAACATTTCTTAGTGATTCGCCAGTAAAATACAATTGCATGGCTGAAGTTACCATCTCAGACGTAGCGTGTATTCTTTCAAATCCTAGATTGATTGTAAAGTAACGGTCACAATCTCTACAATTGAACTTCTGTATATCTCCGTATTTGTTATGTCTAAGACCATCTTTTACAATCCAGGGAGATTTGCAATATATGCAGCAGTCTACATCGATAGGTTCGATACGCGCAACTTCGACCTCCTTATGTAAGGCAAATGAAATTTCAACGGCGAATATGTGTTTACATTTCACACCACGGAATTTATGGTCAGGACATGAACAAACCCAGCCTAAATCAGTAGAATTAACTTCATAATCTCCATTACCACTTTGCGATTTTACAACATATTTTAATTCATTAATTCTTTTAATTGCACCAATAATGTTAGCTATAGCTAATCCTAACTGCTGCCGATTTATAGCTGTTTTGTTCACCTTTAGATATCTAATATTAGGTATCTAACTTATTTAAACTATTAGATATCTAAAACTTATATTACGGTCTAGCTAGCTATATCTTTAATCATTTTATCAGAATCAGGATCCTTCGATATTCCATTTATTGTCTCCACGATTTTGGCTATTAACGGGGCATCTCCAGCACCTGGCATGGCGCCTTTATCATTCCAAAGAACACGGATCTTGCTTACATCTCTATGTTCAGTTCCGATGGTTTCTCGTGTGTCAGAGACAATAACACACCCATCTATACCTCTAGCGCCAATTACACAAGTCAAACTTTCTTCCGGACTTAGATATCTAAAGTCGTCATAATAATCATTAGTATACAATTGCCGACCAATACGGTTCGTTAACACATATGTTTTGTCGCGAAGATTTATGTGGATAAACACGATCCGACTAAGCTGAAAAAACGCACGAAAACGTAAATGATATACATACTAATTATATCTTGTAATCATCATGTCAAATAGATCGAACGGACCTAAGAACAGTGCGGTTTTTGCCATGTATAACATGACAGATCATGCACAAACATGTAGCAAAAAATATAGCTTCCGCTAACTAATAAAATAGAAATGAGTGACAACAATCTGGAAATTCCTCCGAATGCAACAATAAGGCAAGAGTACGCGAAGTGTGGTAACCCTGATTGTCAAAATTCACATGGCCCGTATCTCTATGCTTATTGGAAACAAGATAAGAAATTAAAGAAAAGATATGTAGGCAAGAATTTTGAGGATTTTGCGATTACAAAGATAGCCAAGGAAATGAAAGTTAGACCAAGCCAATTATCCAAATTGAAGTTTATACAACAAGAAGCATCCAAAGATACTGTACTGGCCAAGCAATACCTCGAGAAATTAAAAAGAGAACAGGTTAGTATTGATTGGGCCCACCGAGTATTAATCAATAGTATTCGTGAGCAAAGGATGTTAAAGATGATGTCAATCGCAGACGATAGGCATTTCAGCTATGATGACGAAAGTGATCTGGTCCAGCTCATAGCTTCAGAGATGAAAAAAAGAAGGATTAGATCTAAACAATGAAGAGAATCTCGATAGTTACCTAAACACGAAGATTATGTAACTTTATTCGCATACGTATCTATAATCTTATTGACTGAACACAACGATGATTTCTCAAAAGCCTGAATTCATATGCTCATAATGCGATCGTGTTTTTATGATTTATTGCATAAAGATACACTTTTACGCTATTTGTACGTCATTTAGCTAGTGCAAAGAATTCTGTAGGCACGAACTCCAAAATCATAGGAAATTGTTGTCTGGATACATACTAGATAATCATAACGCTTTTACAAGTTGTTTGTATACAAATTAGTGCTGTTATCTGGCATGCTTGTTCCTAAGGATTTTTTGATGGCCAGCGAATCGATCATCTTTTGTACCGTTGGTAAATAATCAGAATATCTTGAGGCATCTGCAATATATTGCACAACGTATGCTTTATCACCAATTATCGTCCCGATTTCCATTACTTTTTGCAGGCCGAATGAAGGATTTTGATATGTACCAATTAACATGTATGCGGATTTCCCTGCAAGGATTGACGAATTTGTACTTAATTTAAGTAGTTTAAAAGCATGAAAATATGAAGTTCTATTTCGTAATCGGCGAAAGCAACGAAACGCATGTAATTATTTGAGGCTGGGGCATAATTCCATGTTTTCATTTTGCTAACTTCCATTGATCGTTTGGTATAAAGCTATCCTAAAGGTGTCTAATGTTTTGGGTGAAAAACGATCAGGTCCACCCAAAGAAGGCTAGCCC
>JBAVTY010000577.1:0-8905 GCA_049696495.1 Candidatus Nitrosopolaris sp. | reverse complement strand
TTTATGACATATCGTCTAGAATTTTCTTGCTTCTATAAATGTAAAGTCTCCCCTTTCTTCATCTGAATATATTTCAAAACCCTGATCTCTTATTACGTTACGAAGTTCTGATAGTCTTGCACTCAAGGAGTTTGCTGTTTCAGCGATAAATAATAGTCCATTCTTTGCAACACATCTTTTTGCTTCTGTGATATAATCAGGCCAGTTTTCTCCCATTAATGACAAACAAAATACTGCGACATCCAGCTTACCGTCTTCTTTGAGCGGAACGGATTTCATATCGCACACAATGATCTTGTCATTTATGATGTTGTGGTGATCAAAGTTGTACATCTTGTTTTCCTTCAACAGTTCAGCAAGCTTGGCTCTGCCACAACCAAAGTCTCCAATTACCAGTTTCATAATAACATTCGCGGGCCATTTTAGACCGTTGATTTTGTTGGCTATAATATTTACCGGATCAAACTCCCACAGTTTTTTCTTTTCGTCTAGTTTTTCATAATATTCCAAAAGAAAATGGGGATTTTGCTGAATTTTATTATGAATAGTCTGTGACTTTGCATTGTTGATTATGCTATTCATTCTCGAAAACTCGCTTAGGTTCCTTTGTAACTGTTGCCTCTGGGTTATTGACAACGATGTCGGCTCCACATTTAGATTCCTTCTTTCTAAGATGGAGATCTCGTTTCTTTCTAATCTCTCCAACCTTTTTATCAACTCTTGTTGCATTTGTTCTTTAGTTTGTAGTATGCCCTTTGGAATTCTTCCATCAACCGCACAATCTGCAAGTGATCGTTTGAATTCAATTCTAATCCACTTGTTTTGGTCGTATGCATACCCTGCCATACTGGCTTTTATAACGTGGACATGTACAACATCGCTGTGCTGTCCTAGCCTGTGTAGTCTGCCAATCAACTGTTCATATTGTGCATGAGTCCATGGTAGAGTATTTATTATTAGATTATTGCATACCTCTTGAAGGCCCTCAACTCCAACTGATACAGGTCGTGAGGCAATGAGAACTTGAACTTCTCCACGCTTGAATGTTTCCAATCCTGAATGATCTGTACCTGTGTACTCTGCATGGGTAAGCCCTGCATCTTCTACAGCCTTCCTTAATTGTTGTATTATACCTGTGACAAATTCTGTATAAATTATAGTCTGACCATTTATCTTCTTGATTATCACTGGTATCCTGTCAGATATTGCTCAATTAAAAGCGGGTTTTTCTTGAGCTCTATTATGTGGACATTTTGCGGCTTGTCTGCGTAGACCTCTACGTCATCATGTACTTGAACATAGGATTTGTATTTTGGTATCTCTCGCAGCTTATGGTCGCTAGAAAAAAATATGAATTCGCAGTATGCCCCCTACGGAGGAGGGGACAAGGTATCGAGATAGAGTGAGAAAACGCACCGGCTAGTTTTTCAGAATCTATTTTTTATTCGCGTATTAAACTTTAGCTAGAATGAACGAAACTTATTGCACGATCATGTAAAATTTTTGCAAATTGGTGCATATCAATATTTTTGAAGGAGCTAATGTTTTTTAATAAATCTGGCTCCCGTCCTTCCTGTATTATTTCTCTTCCATGTAGCCATTCACTGATTTTATCTCTTAGTCTTGGAGGACATATCTTACTATGGTATATGCAACCAAGTGATCCATTAACCATTTCATTCAAGTGATCATCACCCTTTTCTTCGTGAAAATGTGGATTCCGTGTTTCTACCTGCATCACCTCTATACCCTTGTCCATAGCGTCCTGATTTTCTGTAGGCAAAATTCCTCCAAATTCCTCCAATATATTCACTACTTCGTACGGCTCCACGGAAAAACCAGAGGAGTAAGTTAAAAGCTCCGCTAATTTCATAGACATGCAATGTTCACCTGAATTGCCTGTGCGCATAACTTCAGTTTCAAATCCGGTGTAGTACGATACCAAGTCATTAAGATATTGATTTGTTATTTCAGACACTCTTCCCCATTTTCTCATTTCATGTGTCTGTCCGCTCTCAGACCATTTTGGTTTGTAAATCCATGAGATACGGACCATTGTATACGGTGTATTAGACATTGCGATCCCCGATGCGAATATTTTTACATATTCGTTCACAGATCCAGGAATGTAATTATCGGCGTCGATAAATCCAACATATTCCTTTCCTGCCATCTTTGCAAGGAGCATTCCAATAACCATCCCCTCAGCCTTACCGTTCCTGACTATATCATCTGGACCAAATATACTGGTATAGCCGACCTCCTTTAGAGCATCAGATAAGCCTGGATCCTTTTGATGTAGGATCAATGTATTTTTTCCAACAAATCGATTGAACTGCTCAAGGGCCTCCTTTTCTAGTTTAAATCTGTCTACCGGCTGCCTTGGACTATTAGAAACAATAATTGTTAAACAATCATGAGGGATCCCACTCAATACGCCCTCGAGTAACTTTAAGCGTTCTCCTTTAATAGGTATCACAATAGCCATTTTCCTTTCGATTTCTGATATCTCTGCATTTCCTACACTCCTAATGGCTTCAGACGCTGGCCTACCCTCGTTAAATGCAGAATCCAGCTCATAGACACGCTGAACACCATGAAGACTAATGGCTCCAAATCTTTCCGTATACCGTGGCAGGTCGAGTTTCATACAAAACTAAATAATGTAATTGTTTATATTTATTAAGGATATTATTCCAGTACTGTACTCCGAAATAGTATTATTTTTTATGAGGCGATAATACTCTAAATAAGCAACAGACATCGTATGCGTGCTATTTAGTAGTATTCAGAGCCGATCACCTATAATAACTCATGATACTAGGGAACGTTTAATAGTCCTCCATCGAATTTTTTTCGACTATAGATGCCGAAATTCAAATCTACTCAAGATATTTTGAGAATTATTGGTAATAAAGAACAAATTCGTAACTTTGGTGTTATCGCTCATGTTGATCATGGCAAGACGACCATGAGTGATAGCCTTTTGGCCGCGTCAGGTATTATTTCTCCTTCGGTAGCAGGTCAGGCTCTCGCACTCGACTCCATGAAACTTGAACAAAACCGACAAATGACTATTCGTGGAGCTAACGTCACACTATTCTATGAAAGTGAAGGCCAGGAATATGTAATTAACATGATTGACACGCCAGGCCACATTGACTTTACAGGAAGAGTCACCCGCGCACTCAGAGCAATTGACGGTGTAGTAGTCGTCTCTGATTCAGTAGAGGGAATTATGACTCAGACGGAAACAGTAACAAGACAGGCCCTCGAAGAACGAGTAAGGCCTGTTCTTTACATTAACAAAATTGACAGGTTAGTAAAGGAATTAAGGTTAGACCCGTCAGCAATGCAAAAATGGCTCTCAAACATAATCGCTGAATTCAATAGGCTTGTTGATATTTATGCTGAAACAGAACTCAAAGAAAAATGGAAGGTTAGCATACAGGGAAATAGTGTTGCTTTTGGTTCTGCTAAAGACAAATGGGGCTTTAACTTCGCGATGGCCCAAAAAAAGGGTATCAGTTTCAAGGATGTCTACGATGCATATACTTCCGAAGATCCTAATTTTATAAAGTTGCTAGCAGAAAAAGCACCATTACACGAGGCAGTTCTAGGGATGGTTGTCCAACATCATCCTCCACCACATGTAGCGCAGAGCTACAGGATACCTAAGATCTGGGGTGGCGATTTAAAATCCGATGTTGGCAGATCTCTTGTATCCTGCGACGAAAATGGGCCAGCTGTTATGATGGTTACAACAATTAATGTCGATCCTCAGGCAGGCAGAGTTGCAACAGGCAGACTCTTTTCCGGAACTGTTAAGGACGGAGACGAAATATTCTTGATAGACGCGAAAAGGCCAGGAAAAATTCAATCTGTAAATATCTATATGGGAAACACTAGAGAAGTGGTAAGTATATTGCCTGCAGGTAATATCCCTGCTTTATTGGGTATTGATTATGCTATCGCAGGCGAAACAATTTCTACTGTAAAAAATATTCCGGCATTCGAATCGATAAAATACGTTTCAGAACCGGTAGTTACGATTGCGGTAGAGCCAAAGCATCCAAAGGATTTGCCTAAACTTGTTGAAGCGTTAAGAAGAATTACGGTGGAAGATCCAAACCTTATCGTCAAGATTAATGAAGAGAGCGGCGAAACTTTGATGGCAGGAATGGGAGTGCTGCATCTAGAAATTGCCACGTCTCTCTTGCAGGAGGCAGGATTGGACATCACTACTACGCAGCCATTAATCAATTATAGAGAAACAATTCGTGGAAAAGCAGGGCCAATCATGAGTAAGTCGCCGAATAAACACAATAAAATCTTTATGCGCGTTGAGCCACTTGGTGAAGACATAATCGAATTGATCAGGACTCGCCAAATCAGAGAAGATATGGATAAAAAGGAGATGGCGAAGGTTCTTCGTGGAAAAGGTTGGAGCGCTGATGAAGCAAGGAATGTGGCTGCACTAGATGTAAGTGGCAATGTATTACTCGATGAAACGAAAGGTGTTCAATTTATACAGGAGTCCATGGACTCTATTAAATCAGGTTTTGAGGATGTACTTTATTCTGGCCCAATAGCTCACGAAACCGTAAGGGGCGTCAAGTTCGTATTACATCACTTTGTTCCCCACGAGGATCCTGCGCACAGGGGTTTAGCTCAATTGATGCCCGCTACTCGCAGATCTATGTTGGGTTCAATGCTTATTGCAGATCCTGTGCTTCTCGAGCCTATTCTAGGTATAGAGATTAAGTGTCCTCAGGAACAGATCGGCACGGTTGCAGGTATTTTATCAGGAAAAAGAGGGAAGTTGTTAAATGTAGAGCAAAAAGGTCTAATTTCTATCATACTAGGCGAAGTACCAGCTTCAGAGACATTTGATCTATCCGAGGTGATGCGTGGTGGAACCGCTGGTAAGGCTTTGTGGAGTACCTATTTTAAGACATGGCAGGCAGTGCCACAATCTATATTCAGAACATTGGTCGGAGAAACAAGAAAGAGGAAAGGTTTAAATCCAGAGCCACCCACCCCAGACGAATTTATAGATAAAGAGTGATCTTGGATTCCACAACGACGCCGCCCAACTCTTATGGTTGTGTTGACTTGTTGCGCCTCTCCAACAGGTCCTCGATATCATTGGAAGATGAACTATTTGATAATCCTTCTGCTCAATCTATTTTCTCCAAATAAAAGCTTGTGTTAACTAAACAGATAGATAAGTGTTCTGTAAAAAGGCTTTTAAGTCGTTATAGGCACTCTATTGTGAGTGGAGACGAGTCAATTGCCTATTGGTAGACAACGGTTCTCGATCCACTAAATTTGAGATGACAACAACATGTGTGGAATAGTGGGCATTTTGAGTAAAAAGGGTGAAAACGTTGTGCCGCTTGTCGGATCTATGCTCTCTCGTATGATAAATCGAGGTCCTGACGGAGCTGGAATAGCTGCTAATGGACGTGTCGTACAGTCAGACTCTTTTTCAGATTTAAAATATCACAAAATTTCTGGAGATAGCGCTTTAGGCCACGTGAGGCTTGCGATCGTAGGTGGTACTTGCGGACAGCAGCCCTTTAGTAGCTGTAATGGACGACTGACCATAGAGCATAATGGGGAGATATACAATTATAAAAGAATTCGAAAAAGATTACTAAAACACCATACATTTACTACTCAGACAGACAGTGAAGTTATAGTTCATTTGTTAGAAGATCATTTTAAAGGAACAGATCTTCTGTATGCGATTAAGAAGACCGTTGCCGAACTAGATGGGGTTTACGCTCTTGTCGTCAAAGACGAACAAACAGGAACTATGGCCTTGGTAAGAGATAGAATGGGTGTAAGACAGATCTATTATGGTGAAAATGATCGCTTAGTCGCCTTCGCATCTGAACGCAAGGCCTTGTGGACAATAGGAATAAGGGAACCAACAAACCGAGTCTTGCCAGGTTGCGTAGTGGTTATTGAACCAAATGGGCAGTTAAGAGAGATCCAAGTATCCCGTCCTCCTGTATTGCCTCCAAGGTTTGTCTATAAGACGATTGCTTCAGCAGTAGATGCATACGAAAAAACATTGCTTGCATCGATGAAGAAGCGCACTCAAGATTTTGATAGAATTGGGATAATCTTTTCAGGCGGAATCGACAGCGTAATGATCGCATGGTTAGCCAAGAAAATGGTCCGGGAGGTTGTTTGTTACACAGGTGGAGTTCATGGCTCCAACGATATTGTATTTGCTCGACAAATAGCCAAGAAACTAGATCTTAAATTGAGAGTTAATGAACTGACAAACGACGAAGTAGAACAATTGATACCCGAAATTATCGACACTATTGAAGACACGAACGCTGGACAGATAGAGGTTGCAATCCCAGTCTATGCTGCCGTAAAGCTCGCACACGAAGATGGAATCAACGTAATGCTCACAGGGCAAGGAGCAGACGAACTCTTTGGCGGCTACCCATGGTATTCAAAAGTGCTTGAAAAAGAAGGATACCAAAAATTACGGGAGCACATGACCGAAGATTTACTTTTGCTTTACAGAGAAACTCTAGAAAGAGAGGATAAAATTACGATGGCACATAGTATAGAGATGCGGGAGCCGTTTCTTGACATGAATCTAATCAGACTCTCAATGCAGATGGATCTGAAATTGAATGTGAAGAGCGCAGAAGATATGTTTGGCAAACATGTGCATCGAAAGTTAGCTCAGAGGTTGGGAATTCCTAGAAATATTGCATACCGTATAAAGGAAGCGGCACAGCATGGTTCGGGCATGCATAACGTAGTCGATACAATTGCTAGAAAACATGGGTTTGATGAATCTACTATCCCTAAACGCTATTTTGATATCCTCAGATCACGTGAAAAAATAGGAAGCTCACAAAGATACGGATATCTTTTTGAAAATGAAAAAATGTGGGTTGCAGAACCACATGTGCAAATGTATTTCGACAGCATTTCCAAGACACTACCAACATTCGAGCAAAACGTCGTGGCAAAACCATATAAAAGATAAGAAAACGTCTAAAATTTAGATCCAGCAGGTTCTCCTTTTGATACAAACTGCCATCTGCTGATATGGAAGCGTAATTATCTAAACTGGGGGTTGATGAACAAATTTTGAAATGGGCACTTTCCATCGAATCCTAGAAATGGACATTGCAATAAGGAACCAATAATATCGATATTTGACGTCGTTGAAGATATTACTGGGAAATACTAACAACCTTCTATACGGAACCAATGGCTATTGGATTAAATATTCGACTACAATATCAATAAAATATGGCGTATGCACATCCTGAAGTTCTTGTCGATACTCAATGGGTAGATGACCATTTAAAAGATTTAGAAAATGTTCGAATAACTGAAGTAGACTATGACGCAAGGTCTAATTATTCACTCGGACACATCCCAGGATCTGTTCTATTTGATTGGCAAAAGGACATAAACGATCCTGTAGCTAGGAATGTCTTAAGCAAACAAGCTTGCGAGGAATTATTACAGAGAGCTGGACTTAGTAATGATACAACATTAATCCTTTATGGAGATTTTAACAATTGGTTCGCAGCATTTGCATTTTGGGTCTTCAAGTATTATGGCTACAAAGATGTTAGGCTAATGAATGGAGGCAGGAAAAAGTGGTTGGTGGAAGACAGAGCAGTGAGCAAAGAGATTCCGCAATATTCAAGAGGAAATTTCAAGGCGTCAGATGCTGACAATAGTATAAGGGTGTTTTTGAATTACGTTAAAGAATCAGTTGAGAAAGTGAGAAAGGATACAGCAGCAATGGTCGACGTTCGAGGTCCAAAAGAATTTACAGGGGAAATTTTGGCTCCACCAGAATATCCAACAGAACATGCTCAGAGAGGAGGACATATTCCGGGAGCAAATAACATACCTTGGAGTCAAGCTGTCAATGATAATGACGGCACATTCAAATCAGTAGACGAATTAAAGAAGCTATATGAATCAAAGGGCATAACTCCTGAGAAAGAAGTAATTGCGTACTGCAGAATAGGTGAAAGATCATCGCATACATGGTTTGTTCTCAAATACCTACTTGGTTACCCAGATGTTAAGAACTATGATGGATCATGGACAGAATGGGGCAATATGATTGATAATCCTATAGAAAAATAAAATTGTTGTTCTAAGTGAATAAATATCTTCAAATCATTGTATGTCTAATAATAAAACATCCAAATAGCAGGGCTACGTTAGAGATAAATATGACAGCCATATGGGGGCGCATCCTAATTTAGATACGACTATTTTTGAAGTTCAACATAATTCTGCTCTACTTTTTAACATAATTCCGTTAAATTGTACTTCGTAATAGATAATATGCATTTTCGTCATTCGGGGACCAAGAGGAAAGGCCGTCCTCTTCACTCATAATTATCAGATCCGGTTACGGCGTAATATTCGCAGTTGTCGGCCCTTAAAAGGTAGTACGGAAGCAGAAGGTGTTACAACTCGCAAGCATTCCAGAGCTCGTACGCGTAATCCTGGATGAATCACTTCTAAAATAGGAAAAGTAGCAACACACACACCTCCCTAGGGTGTCTTTTTCGCTGTTTTTCCCACTTTTTCCTCGTTTTTTCATTTTCTTTTCAAATACAAATACCCCCTAGGGTGTGTGTTTGACTAAATAGATACTCGCATCTAGCGATAATAACAAAAGTCGAAGTCCAGTTAGAAAAATAATGATGCGCAGTTAATATACCTCCGAATTAGAGTCTGAGCTCTGGTCACTACCCTTTACTTTTTGAAGTATAGCAACTAACCTACGATATTGCTTTTTGTTATGTGTGGTCTTCATGAAGGACTTCAAACTGTTCTTTTGTCCTATTACAAGTCTGAGGTTGGAAGAATGATTCACAGAATTAGA
>JBAVTY010000576.1:0-4171 GCA_049696495.1 Candidatus Nitrosopolaris sp. | reverse complement strand
ATCTGAGTAGATTCTTTCTTCTATCTAAAATATCCTGAGCGGTAGAGAAATCTTTGTAGAGCAATCCAGAATCAACCAAGGCCTTCTTAGCTTTAGTCACAAGTTCAAGGGCAACCTGTTCATCAGTCCCCGTTAACATGCTTCCACTAATATCAGTAAGCTGATGTGGGATAGAAATCGCTAAATCAAAGACAGACTGTATTCCAGCCATCTTAAGCTTCGTTATCATATATGGCTTTATGTATAAGTCCTCTAGACGAACAGCTTGAGACATGCAATCAACGCAGTGAGCTCACAGGACTAATAATACGAAGCTCCCTTTTAGGACAGGGAGAGAGGGTTCACTAATCTATTGTCAAAGCTCGCGTTGTCATACATAACCTTTAATACAATATGATAGGGTCCTATATACACGGCAAGAGTAGCGAAGTATCCTATACATATTACAGATTTTGAGACAGACATCAGCCAAAGCAAACCTACGCTAATGACTGCGATTCAAAATTGTATTTCTATAAGGGTACTTGTCTTAATCCTATCAGTTGGACTTCTATTTTTGCTATGCAGTACAATACTAAATTTGGGTTCTTCGCATTTTGTTCAAGCTCAAAATGCAAGTACAATCCAGAACAGCGCACACAGTGTCTATATTCCTACAACAATATCCAAAAGAGCCCAGGAAGAACTAAAAGATCTAAAACCACTTCCTGCTATGATTAAGAGCCCTAAACCGAATGATTTTGCTGCCTGGAAAAAGGTAGATCGACAAAGCGATTCTGAGGGTCTTGTCAAGTCACAGAAGATCATAGATCTCTATAAACCCAATATAACATATAAAAAAATTGGTGGTGTTAATGTTGTTGATATAAAACCAAAAAACTGGTCAAACAATGGAAAAATTCTGGTATATATGCATGGCGGTGGTTATACCCAACTTAGTTCCAATTCAACAGTTGGTAATGCCGTTTTGGTTTCAAATGCTACAGGCCTCAGGGTGATATCTATTGATTATACTCTAGCTCCTTTCTCAAAATGGAACCATACAACCGATCAAGTACTTAGTGTAATTCGTGACTTGAAAGATAAACAAGGATATCCTCTTCATAATATAGCCGTTTTTGGAGAGTCAGCTGGAGGCGGATTGGCATTAGGTAGCGTACTAAAAATGCGCGATAGAGGTATGACAATGCCTGCTGCAGTAGTAGCATTATCTCCGGTTGCAGATTTGACTCTAAGTGGAGATACGTATTTTACACTAAGAGACGCTGATCCAATCTTGCCCAATCCAGAGTCTATGAAGGAATGGTCTTCTGCTTACGCTAGCCCATCTGAGCAAAGAATTCCATATGCTTCACCCGTTTATGGTAATTTTAGTAAAGGATTTCCACCTACGTTAATTGAAGTTGGTACGAAAGAAGTAAGACTTAGTGACTCTGTTCGTTTATATCAATCTCTAGATCAGTCACATATCCCTGTAAAACTAGACGTCTATGAAGGGATGCCGCATGTATTTCAATTTTATCTCTATGATACCCCTGAATCTAAAATAGCTCTATCTAAAATGAATGATTTCCTGAAAGATTATCTAAAATATTAGAGGGTACACTTTATGTGTGTGGTACCATATGGGACGGAATGAAGTGGGGTGAACCCGTGGGGAAACCTCCAATCAGATAGACTTGTTTTGGGTATATGATATTTCAACATTCAGAAAGATGGAGGCAACAGGTTGTGGCTTGCCTGCGTCCAATCCAACTACATGAAACGCATATGGTTAGTAGAAGTGGTTAAAATGGATATAAAAGAGAAACTCCCTTGCAGGAGGCATTGGGTGGGGATGAGTTGATCATGGCTCGGCACCTAAAGTATTTGAAGAAGGTTTATAACATATGTTACCCGTTCTCTGTTCATCTTTATCGGCGATCTACTACATCCTCCATCTTCGAAAACTCTTTTAACAGCAACTGTCTCTGCACCTCAAATATCTACTATCTCGTATTTGCTCCTTTTTCCCTCTTCAACCTCGTATAGATATCGTCTTTACACTTCTCAAAAGAGCCCAGAGGATTTTCTCAGCATCATAAGTTGCGATCAATTAGGTTCTCTTCTGTTACAAATAGTCGAGGTATTACAAAATAATGGAGCAGAAATGCCGCGCGAGTTATTAAAAAAAATGTTTCATATTACACATTTGGCAGCAGTTCGTTGTCGCTTTGATAATTGTGATTATGATATTGCTAAGGCGCAACGGAGTTAATTACCTATCTTAACAGATTAATGTCCAAAACCCCTGTTTTATGACCTATTTATGACAATTAGTCAACTACCACCGGTCAAGTAGTCTTCCCCCATGCACGATAAGCTGCATAAATGGCTATTTAATCAGATAGATACAAAGTGATGCAATTCCTAGCAGAGAAGAAGGGATTTGAATTCAATAAGGACTTTGGCAGCATCGTGGATATCGAAAAACCGATATTTGTTAAAGACTCGAGACGATTCGTTGTGGATAGTATTATAGACTTGATTAGTTTGCGGCTCCCATCTCTGCTGGCAAGCGACTAGTCCTCCCGTTGCCTCATCGTAGACATCTAATACTAATACACAGATGTCAATTCTAAGCTTTATAAAACTAACATGACCGTGCTATACATCTATCCGGAGTAGACATTAAATGTGGACTGGCATAGTTGTTGGTGAGGTTATACTACTGACATGTTTTACATTTTTCTCGAGCATTGATAAAGAGAAAGTATTGGCATCAACATATTTTGGCACGTGGCCGTTGGGCGAGGAAGGTTTAACACCGCTTGACGCACATATTATATATACTTACCCTGACAAGGTTCAGGCAGGTAAACCATTCGATGTTGGAGTAACGCTGGAATACATAAACGATAAAAGTGCTAGGTCAAGTTGGGTTTTATTTTCAAACGTTTCTATCGTACTCAGATCAGTAGTGCATCCCAATGGTCCAGACTTGCCCAACTTGCTTAATATTAGTGATCATGATACATCAGGCATATTGAAACCAGGCCAAGCATATTCTCACTCTTTCCCTGTTCTTGCTACAAATCCGGGAGAAAAATATTTGGTATTTCTAAGATTTATGGCCTTTTTTAGTCCAGAAGGTGTTGGTTCCGAACCATGGTTTTACTTCAGTGCTAGTGACCATTATAATCGGGGAAAAGGAACACCAGGTTATATCAGTCCAAATGAATTGCCGCCAATTACAGTCGCAGACAAAAAGGATCAAGCAAATGGTGTAACTGGAGGGTTGATTGTAAAAATTGAAAAACCTTACGGATTCATAACACCAAAACCAATCAATATTACGATCGACAAAACAAGTTGGACATATGATGTCAAAATTCATCAGTCCGACTATCATTTGGCTAATGGTAGTCGGACTGCAGAAATTCCGTTGGCATCTGGTTATCATGCCGTTAGCGTTTCTCATATAGTAAATATTGTTCCAAACAAAATTCGTGCAGTTTTTTGGCGTTGGTCAGATGGTCAACCATCTTACAACAGGACCGTGGACATAGCTAGCAATACTACTATGGATCTATTCGCTTTATATAAGACACAATACTATCTTTCAGTTACGTCGGCGTTAACAGCTATGAATACTACCGGATCTGGGTGGTACGATGCTGGCAGTGAGGCCCCATTTGCAGTAAATCAAGGTCTCAACTTTTTCGTTCTGCAATCGTTTGATCATTGGAACTGGGACGCTCGCCCTGGAACTCCCACCATGACCAACGTTCCAGCAGGTTTACTAATAATGGATGGTCCTACAAAAATTACTGCAATATGGAAGTCCGATTATACCTATCTCGCTTACATCGTGGTTATTATTTCAGGGCTGATAGCCATCGTGACTGCATTGTGGAGATTTGGGACTTCACGTCTTAAGAAAATTAAGAATTAATGAATATTTCGAACTAATCACCTTCATGCATTATTTGATATGATCTGATAATGGGGAAGAGTATATGATTGCCTTCATACAAGATCACAGACACCAAATGAAAAGAGTAAGAAAAATTCCACACAAGGCAAAATTTCAGGATTTTTCGTCGACATCATCTCCCTTTTTCGTGATTGTTATGTAGGTGTCGCCATCTATTTTCTTGATATCTACTAAGCCATTATTAGAGATCATATT
>JBAVTY010000575.1:0-3326 GCA_049696495.1 Candidatus Nitrosopolaris sp. | reverse complement strand
CTGCGTTTGCCTCCAATTTCAACAACATCACCGGTAGATGCGTTTAATGAATCCATAGACTCATAGTCAAGACGAGCTACTCCACGACCCACATCCCTAGTATAGGCTTCCAGTATCTTTAGAGATATAGTATTATTAGCGTTATTCAAAATAAGACGTACTTCCTTTGCAATCAAGCCTTATACATCTTTTCATACTATGATAATAGATGAGGCTAGTCAACATAGTTAGTCCAGATATAAAAACGGCAAAGTTCTTCAATGACAATTCAGAAGACATTACGTCTCCGCACCAATATATTCAATATGTTATGCTATCAATGGTATCATAAAGCTTCGATTGATTGTTCACTGAAACCCTTTTCGATTAGCAACTCTTTGACAACCTCTCTATGATCTCCTTGCAGAATAATTTGTCCTTCTTTATATGTGCCTCCAGTACCTATTTTTCTCTTTAGCTCACCGCTTATACTCTTATCACCGTAGATTTTTTCTTGTATCTGCCTCTGATTTCCTTTGATATAATTATTCTGGCTGTTTCCTTGTCCAGCTCGTTTATCATATCAGTACTATTACCATTTATGATTATGGTTAGCTGGCGTCTTGGTATGCTTGACCTGTAAGGTCTGTCCTCTTGAATGGGGCATATCCTAAGAAAATGAGTTCTGATGGATCTACGAGCTCTGATAGAGGCGTGCAGCTCTATCCAGCTGTTAATGAGGAAGAGGAGCATCTCCAGCATCAGCGATATACAATATTGTGAAATCGGATCTCGGTAATTGAGACTATAAGAATGTCAAATTGGTCTTTAAAGATACTACATCTCTTTTTAATTCGTTCCCTGGAATATCATTTCGAATCGCGAAGTGTGTCCCATTTTAGACAACGCAGCTAACAACGTGTTCTCTTCCTAAATGATCAAGAGTAGCTTGAATTCTTGAATTTCTTGCATTTTCAACTAATGTTCCGATTTCATTTCCTAGCTTGGCTTGAATTTTTATCTTACCAACTTCTAATGCTTTAAGGTAATATGACCCTGCAGTGTCTAGAGCTTTACTATTAATTAGTGATAGAGTAGTGTCAGCAAGTTCTGCAGCTTTGCGCCTGGCGTTTCTTATTGATTCTATAGTTTCTAAAGATTCACCTTCAGGAGGCATTCAGACGAGGTAGTACGTTGTTCTGCTAATATTATTTTTCTTTTTAACAACTCAGAACTCACGTCATATAGATGATAGACGATGCTAAATTTAATGTTTAAGGGTCACCAATTTGCGGCGACCGATCATTGCGGTTATATTGAAATAGTCGAGTCCTGTCAGAATATCTGCAATTTGCACTAACAGAAAAAGTATGAATTAGGCTGTGACAGATCTTTAAGAGCAAGCCTAGAGAGTATCAGGTTAGTCGAAATTGATATCCCAACACTGACTTAGTCTGGTATACGTCTTATTACAACCATACCAGTAGTTCGAAATATCAAACCAGAATGATTCAGATACTTGTACCAAAGGATGACATAGAATGGACGTCGGCCTACATATCAGACCGATTATATCTTGAGATGTGTAGCACTGATAAGAAAGCAGTAATATACGAGGGAACTGACAAGGAAGAGAAAATTAATACGTATTATGCACAGGAAGATACGTACGCCACCTCAATCGATGTCATTCCATTGCTGATTCAAAAGTTGCTGGTGATGCGTATATAATGGCTACCTCTACTGTTGAAGACAACAACAACAATAATCCAATGCCAGATATTCCATGGTTGATAGAAAGATATGGTACAAATCCGTCATCTTTCCCCTCTGTCAAGAAATTAGATATTATAATATGTAGGCGAATTTTTGGTGTTACCGGATTGGTGTGAATGTTATTCCCGCCAATACAATGATCAAAAAGACATCCATAAATTGGAGACAATATCAAGACGTACCGATTCCTGAGGACCAACATGATAACTGGAAAAATCACGGTCAGTTTAAGCAAGGAATAGCAGTTATTCCAGGCAAAGTATGGCATAAGCCTGATAAGATGGGTCAGTTTCTAGTTATAATCGATGCAGACACAAATAAGGCGATTGAAGGATTGTGTACGGATTGTGTACGATAAATGGCAAAACTACTTCCCTCGAACACATGGCATCAAAGTTTCTGATTGAACAGCATAAAGACGATCTTGACAAAGCACATATTTGCTTTTGTTCACCAATACCTTTTGTAAAGAAAGGTCCTGATGGAATTATAGGGATTGAGGTAAAGTCTGCCGGTGAACATGGTATTTCATTTTGTTGCCCCTCAATACATAAAAATAAAGATCCTGAAGACACAAACACATACAGATACGAGATTATCGGTACCCTTGAACCAATAACATTAACTAAACTAGAAGCAACTGAAATGATGCAGCACATTAATCGTGCATGCATAAAGTTTGGTGTAAAATACCTAGACAATGACAGCAGGATAAGCAGAATGAAACCTATGATTCAAAAGTTGACAATTGATCCAAATATTAGGATTCTCCAGGGTGAGAGACATCTTACACTATTAGCAGTTGCTGATTCATTACTACTAAGACACCTTGCAAATGGGAAGAACGGGGCTAGGCTTAAAGATTTTTTTGTTCAAATAAACGAGAAACTTTGTGATCCCGAACCATTACCTGAAGACGAGATAAATGCAATTTGGCAAAGCGCCAATGAATTTGTCAATCAAATACGGCAAGAAAGCCCTAAGCAGAATGGACATGAACAGAAAAGTATAATCGAAGAAGTAAGCGAAGCGATAATGGAAAGACATAGACTTCTAACTATTGATGAGACTAGGGAAATATGGTATTACCGTGATGGGGTATATGTTCCTGGAGGAGACATTTTGATTGAAAAAGAGGCAGAAGCAATTTATGGTTATGGGCTTGCGAATCGTCATCTTTTTGAAATTAAAGGACATTTAATGCGCAAAACATATAATCAGCGCGTAGAGATTGACGCAGATATAAACATAATAAATCTGAAAAATGGCTTGTACAATATACAAACAGGCGAATTTAAAGCACATTCTCCAGATTATCTATCAATTAATCAAGTACCGATAGTATATAATCCCAAAGCAAAGCCAAAATTGTTTGGCAACTTTCTTCATCAAGTTTTATATCCCTCAGAAATCAGGACAGCGATTGAATTAATGGCATACACGTTCTATCGTGACAACCCATTTGAAATAATAACGATACTATTTGGCTATGGTGCTAACGGAAAAAGCGTATTCACAGGATTGTTGACTGCACTTCACGGTGCCAAAAATGTTAGCAATGTTGCGTTGAC
>JBAVTY010000574.1:0-4271 GCA_049696495.1 Candidatus Nitrosopolaris sp. | reverse complement strand
ACCGACATTGCTCATCATCTGCTAAATTGGTCAGCGGAAAGCTTGAATATCATCTAAGAATACTTAAGAGGACGCACAAAGTAACAGTCTTCAGACGAGACGGTAGAAGAATTTACTTTTAGACAGCTATTATGAATAATATGGACAGCTATTATGAATAACAGACAGCCGCAACTACGACTGCTCTGTTAGCAGCAGTCATAAGCAGCATTAAAGATGGAGATTCGATCATACTATACTGTTGTTTATGGACAATTGTTGGATTTGGACTATACAGTTTAAGAAATTTTCTACCTCTCAAAAACGAGTATATCAAGAGTCATATTGATCTGGCTTCCCGGAGCTTCTTGTAGTAGCAGCTAAGCGAAAGAAAATGATGCAGATAGCATCTAAACTTGCAGACAAATTCTATAAATCTAAAACAGCCGGTAACGTATTCAAAAGTATTGTTTGTGGGAATGGATCTTCGCAAGAACTATTTGCAGGTAGTTTACTTTGTTGTTAGACAATTTATCGACACCGAAAAAGATCCTCAAACATTAGGGAGGCAAGTGCATGAATTAGTAAAGCATTTTCTTAGTTGTCATTATCCAGACTCCATTTGGTTGGTCATAGTTTCATCGATATCTATATGCGTATAGTGGATGTTGCTGGAAGTAGTCTAGTGTATGAATAAGTGTGCATTGAATATCGAGGTCTTTCCAGCACCAGACTGAGCATATACCAAAACAAGCTTATGAGCAGAGATAAGCGATCTCATCGCCCTCCTCATCTCGTCCAAAGAACCGTCTTTGGTCGACAATATCTCTTCCAAAAGAACGTGGCCCGACATATGGTTCAATCATTGTTTTTCATTTCTTTGAATCATGTAAACAAAATCCACGTCCATAAACTAAAGAACACAAATTATTATCAGTCGCTTCCTCATAAATCTTTACTCTGTCTAATAATCACTCAACGATAAGTGTAAAGACGTTCAAAAGAAGATGGGCTTTGATATGTCTCAAAGGTGATTATTGGTCGCATTCCACCTTATCATGACAATGAAAAATAATCTCTTGGGAGATTAATCCAAGACTCAGTTACAAAAAATCCATAATCACTATTGATCGCTACATATGCTACGAGTATTACTACTATTCTTAGTTGCGTGTATGAGAAATTTGTATTATTAAGGGTTTCACGATGATATTGCTTAACGAATATATGGAAGTAGAGAAGGCCATGGTTTAAGATTTGCCGTTAAATTCAGCATCTTATCATCCCTATATATGGTCAAATTCAAATTATCACTAGGAGTTTTATGTTCGTCTATATACGAAATGAAATCTTCAGCCTTTGTAATATTATGTCCGTCAATAGCTACAATCATGTCTCCACTATGTCTTTGGTAGGATTGGTCTAGAGTAGCACCACGTATGCTTGCTTTATCTGCGGGGCCGCCTTTTTCAACGGCATTTACAAATACACCTTTAAGATTTGCTGTCACATTCTTGTAATCTTGTGCTATTGCTGCAGGTGATGTATCTAAAGCAAGCCCAAGATATGAATGAGTGTAATTCCCTTTTACGATCAATGAAGGAACTATTTTTGTTATTGTATTAGACGGAATTGCAAATCCTATTCCAGAAAATGTATCTGTACCAGAAAGTATCGCAGTATTCATACCAATAACCTCTCCTTGCATATTGAACAAAGGTCCACCTGAATTGCCAGGATTTATTGGGGCATCAGTTTGGATTATATTTGGTATTGAAAATCCCCCGCCTGAAGCAGCGGGAAGTGATCGTCCTACACCACTTACGATGCCTGTTGTCATAGCATCACTTAGACCAAAAGGATTGCCGATAGCGTGTGTCTCCAACTTGTATATCAGAGGAATTTCCTAACACTAGTGGTTTAAGAGAAGATAATAGTATCGTTGTTGTTGAGGCTGACTAGTATTCTGCGAAATTTGTAGAACGGCTATGTCACTATAGATATCGCTTGCTATAACTTTTGCAGTATATCTATTGCCATTTACAAATGTTACATCGACTACCTTTGTATCACCCACTACATGATCATTCGTAACGATATGTCCTTGCTCCCCACATGAGTCTACATATCTTATGGGAGCTATAAGTGAATGGCCTTTTACTATTGGATACTTATCTTCAAATGATACAGCGAGTGAATTTTTAGTTTTAAATTCCATATTACAAAATTTCCATACAAAACGCACAATTCATGTCTCTTTTCTTAGAGGCCTAAAGTCTACAGCATCAAGATCTCTTTGAGCGTTACGTGTATAACCTATTTTATAACTCGATAAGGATCGGATTCTGCCATAAATACACTAAAAGGATAAAGCGCAGTGTGACTGATGTTTCCATGTGCGAGTGTACTCTGTAACTGGATCCTTATTATATGATTCTGACTGTGCGTACAGACGCCAGATCAAACATTAGCACTCGGTGGGCCCTTAGATGCGTTAGCTTTATCTACACTATAGGTTTGTTATTATACATAATTGTAGTATGTGAATATCATGGTGGCCAGTTCATGCTCACACATATGGAAGTAGGGAGACCTACCGATAGAATTAGTCAGGTCGTGTCGTGTATATGCTAACAAGCTATGATAAATTACTATGATATGCTAGGTGTTAACAGTAATGCCTCCCAGATGGAGATAAAGGAGGCGTATCGTAAATTAGCCTTGAAATTTCACCCCGATAAGAACAAAAATTCTGAAGATTCAACACAACGATTCATCGAAATAGTTGAAGCTTATAATGTACTTTCCAACGACCAAGCAAGAAGTAGATATGACAATAATGCTCAATTTCAGGGACAGAATATTGATCCGTTGAGAAGTGAATATAATAATACTCAATTTCAGGGACAGACTAAATCCAGTTGGAAAGAACAGCCAATATATACAGCAGTCGAATTCCTAATCTATGAAAGAGTAGACTGCGGATTTAGAATACAGTATCCCGCTGATTGCACTTTCGATGAAAAAAGTTATAATCCCTATGATGATCGATTTACACAAGTAGTTGGGTTTCTTCCAGATCAGGTAGTGGAGAAAGTCTCCATAGACGTAAAATATCTACATTCACTGAGCATAGATCTTGATGCATACAACCGTAGACAAATTAACGAGTTAGTAGCACGACACTCGAATGCCTTTGATTTCATTCTCATCAAATCATCTCAAACTTCTCTATCACATAGTCGTGCATATAAAATAGATTACATTTTTACATATAAACACGGAAACCCTTACTTGAGATCTATCGAAATTTGGACAATCAAGAGAAATTGGGCTTACCATATCTCGTACCAAACTTATTCGTATGAATTTTTAGAATTCCTACCAACTGTTCAAAAAATAATTGACTCATTTGAGGTAAATGATGTCCATTATATCCTTAAAACAGTTCACATGGATATTACTTTAGCTTGACTCCCGTCAATAGGAATCGAGTTACTTTATAAAATTTTTACCAATTTCCACGAATATTTCATTCAGCAGTCGGGAGACGTTTCAATTAATTAAATTAATTACTCGTCATAAAAATAAAATGGGCATCAGTTCTTATATCTAGCATTTCTTCATCGCAGTTTTTATAGATGCATGGTCGAAAGCGGATGACTCGCGAATTTTCGATTGTGTCAGGTATGAAGTATTAGCTATAATGCTTGCATTAGTGCTAATGGAGATGATGCGATTTCATCAATAACAAGAGAGAGACTTTTTCAAAGTCTCTTCGCTGCGAAGACACAAGTTTTTACGACAGACCTCCTTACTACTTTCTACATCGCACTTTTTAGTCTCCAAATATTTTCAATGTACTTTCTCCCTGAGTAGTAAGAATGACATTACTTTGCTTTCCTTTGTACTCTACTTCTACCAGCGGGTTATCCGATCCTGCTATACTTATTGAATTGAGTAAGCCCTTTAGCCTAGGATTCACCAAGAGGACATGGGCAAGATGATTCATGTGATCCTGCCCATGACCAAGGCGTATGTGGAAAGGGGTATGACGCCGGGTTGCAGTACGGATGCCACATTAGTCCATGTGGATGTAAGGGAGACTACGATGACTGCATCCCCCTCAATGGACAATTCGCGATATACACATGCTCGAATCCTTTTTGCTAACGAGGCTAACAAGACCTTGCTGGTTACAACGAACAATCGAAGTTATGTTTGTCCATTCAACAATACACCGCAATACTCGATATTCAATTTAACTGAGATTAAGCTAGATCGACATTTCG
>JBAVTY010000573.1:0-3805 GCA_049696495.1 Candidatus Nitrosopolaris sp. | reverse complement strand
AAGATGAGACAAAAATCAATCAAATTTGAAGAAAGCAGAAACGGCTCAGAGCTAGAAAGAGGTCATCATTACCGTTTCTTGCAGTAACACTCATCCATAATACTTGACAATAAATAAACATTGGGTCCTTCGATCCTTCTAGTGACATAGGATTTAGAAAAAACTAGCGTTCCATTGCTGCTTTTACACATCGCTAAACACTGTGTTTCGCAAGTGCAAGTAGAGGCACGCAGGTACCAGAAACGCATGCACTGCTTCTTTTCATATTATCGTTAATTCCTTCTTGTAAGTTAGCTTCGGCTGTAACTTTTGCCAGTTCGTCTATGGTTTGTTTTACTGGTGTTGTATTGTCAGGAGAAGTACAGGTGCAAATCCTGCAGACAGAGCTAAATCAGGTACTAAGCGAAGTATGGTCGTAGATGACAAAGGCGTACTTCTTGGTATAACCGTTGATGCTGTCAATAGACATGATATGAAGATGACTAAAGCAACATTACAAAGCATAGTAGACCATAGGCCAGAACCAAGTAAGCAAAGGACGAAGAAGATGCTGCAAAAATAGGAAGAACAAATATAGAAGAGAAATCAAACAAGCTGCTAGAAGAACAAGGAAAATATATTTTATCTGCTAGTCAAGCTGCACAAGAACCTCTCGATCTACTTTGTAGGTTGTTCTATCTGTTGGCGAAAATGATGTCTCCACCCAATAGGCAAACCTATAATAAATTCTCTCAATGGAAGATTAATAAGTTTCTGCTCTGCTAATAGGATGATAAAATGGCTAAGCTCTCTGAACCATGTCAAAGAGGAGACCACAATCACTGTCCTGTTCAGCAGCCATACGATCATGACTATCCTGACTGTCAATGCGAATGCCATCCTGGCATCTTACCTGGTCATCTAGGTCATGAAGTGTGGGAAGATAAAACGTCATGAATCCTAACTAAAAAAAAGCACCTATACAAAGAGAGAAGTTTCACTACGCAACTATGGGTATATTATAGATGCAATCTAACACTCCGTTGCTAATGTAATCCGCATAAACAAACAGTTCAGCAAGAAAAAATAAAGTCAGATGTTTGTGCAAACAGATTTTATGCTCACATTGGAAAACTAAATGACGTGGTACCAGAATACCTGTACGTAAGGTTTGGAAGATGTACGACATCATCCATGACACTTGACTTTATGCGTTTGTAGATGTACTCTGTGTGCTACAGATATCTGTTCTTAAGAACAATAAGTTCTTTACCATCGGAGCATCACTAGCACAATATAACCTTACATACGACAATCTCCATTCCTTGTCAATATCATTATGACTATAATACTAGTCGTGTCTTGAGTCGATTGCTACGACGTTGGTTATATCCAAGCTTATGACATATGCAACAATGAACCTGTGTTTGATTATAGATAGCTCTTAACTTTGCAGATACTAATATTAAGCTGAGGTACTGCCAGACCTTTCTACTACACACGTATTCTTATTTGCAGGATTGCAAGATCCAAGAGTCACAGGGCACGAAACTCATAACCTTTTCAATCTACTTATAGAATTGTCAAGTTAACGTAGCCGTGTCCAACGATGATTAATGCTGAATCAGGCAAAGACCTAAACATCAATCTTTCTATTGTATCTTCTTATTGCTTCAGAAATCCTTATTTTTGTAGCGTCTTTTCCTTCCCAACCCGCTACCTTCACATATTTTCCTTCTTCCAAATCTTTATGATGTTCAATAAAATGCTTAAGATACGTCTGTCCATTCTCTTGAATGTTGTTGATATCCCGAATAGTTGAAAAGGTGGGATCTATCTTTGATAATGGAACAGCAATAATCTTTGGGTCGATGCCACCTTGATCCTCAGTTAATAATACACCAACAGGACGGCAACTAATCACTGACTTGGGTAATAAAGAATAATTTCCAAGTATGAATGCATCGATCGGATCTGCTCCACTGTCATCACCACATTCTTCTCTTGTAAACCATAATTAAAAGGATAATGCATTGAAGGAAACAAGATTTTGTCTATATATATTTCTCCATTTTTTGGATCTATCACATATTTGATACTACTTCCTTTTGGAATCTCTACTACTACATTAATTTCGTCTGGCGGGTTTCTTTCTGCATTTAAAATATCTACAGCAGGCAACAATTCTCTTTAAGTTAACTTTATTCTTATATTCATGTCAGAAGGGCTATCTGGTTAAGGAAATTATGTCTAGAATCTGATAGACTTCTTTTGCAAAATTGGGTAAAATCCGCATATTTTTTATTTCTTTCCAAAATTTCGTTGTGAACAATATGCATAACTTCATTCAAGTATCCGACTCTTTTTAGATGTGCAATAGTAATGTCAATATCGTGTATAGATCCTAACATATCTTGAATATCTTCTAACTCGGTAATCATTTTGTGTATCTCATTATTATCAATACTATTAATATTTTGATGTGAAACTAGTTCTAATAAATAACGCAACTTTTTACCATCTTTTCTCATTTCATGTAATTCTTTTACTTTATTTGCATTCGTGAGTACTACTGGAAGATGCAGTTCTATTCTCTCGCGTAATCTACATACTATCTTATTAAATCTCATTTCTAGTTTTTTTGACTGTATGTCATTTTCGCTAATGTATGGCAGAAGAAGGTCTCTTAATGACAGGGCCATCTTTCTTGCATTAGCTAATTTTGTTTTTCTTCTTCTTTTCAATGAGGTTGTTAGCTTGATAAAAATTGGATCTGAGGAGTATTTTTCTAGTGTTTCGCAAATAATATCACAATCTCTAATTTGGCTATTTATTTTGAAAAGTTGTTTACTTGTTGTTTTATATTTGCTAATTTTGTTTTTCCTTCGCATCTTCTTTGGTAATGATCTAAATGATGCATCCAACCTTCTAGTGGCAGTTCTTATGTCATGTATGTTATTTTCGTTTGAATCTTTAATATAAGCATTAACTCTATTATCTACTCTCTTAATGTTTTCTTCCGTTTTCGTTACAAAGTGGTTAGGGGTTAAGAGTAACGCCATGATTATTAATTATGCATATTACCATATGTATATGTATTTGAATTGGTTCTATATTCTCCTTCTGTGTTGGCGTTGGGTGTGAATGCTAATGATGTTGTGTATAATCAAAATAGGCTTTTTTCTTCAACCCACGTTTAGGCAGTCAACATAGCTCAGAACTTTCATGGAATGTGAGATCAGTTGTAAGTATTCCAAAGCTTTGCTCACTTTCTCCGAATGCCGGTGTCCAATACCGATTGTCATAACTTTTTTTGGTGTGCTGATTTTGGCTAGCTCTATTGTTGCTCCATTTCTATCACCAGACCGCCATACGTACAGGCCACGTCGTTTCTGTACACTAATTACTAGGACTGACGTCGTTTCTGTACACTAATTACTAGGACTGACGGTGTATCTTGGGATAAAAATGACATTAGCTGCTTTGCATCTCTAATCGCTCTTCCTAGTAGGTCTATATTTAATGCCTTAGTTATGTTTCCTATAGCAGCTGAAATGGGAAAATTGTAAACTTCTGTAGTCCACCGTCCCGCTCCTGCATGTGCGTCTTGTCACGAAGATTTTTTACCTTCAGATCGTCGTCTGTAATCTTGATATTTATATCACATCGCTCTTTGCAAATGTAACGATCCTACATATTGATCGATTTACCATCTTTTCTAGGAAGATTCAGTATATTTCTACAAATATTTGGATCGACTCTAATACCAAATGCACGCCATTCCCGTAGAGTTTCTTTAAAGACCGGTTTATCTACATACATCGTT
>JBAVTY010000572.1:0-13172 GCA_049696495.1 Candidatus Nitrosopolaris sp. | reverse complement strand
AGGCTCATTTTGACAGCAGCTTAGGATATACCCCATTCAACAGGAGAGACCTTGAAGGTCATGCGTAATAAGGGGTCAGCTAACCATAGAGAATTGGAAACGGACTTTTACATGTCTTTCAACAGGTATATTGAGTTGGAAAGCAAATATACAAAGATACGCTCATGTGTCATTCCTGATATATGGATGCAATATTTATTACTGGTACCGCAGGATCTGGAAAATCCCTTCTTACTTCGAAATTGCTTCAATGGTATATAGATCGCAAATCCTTTCCGATTAGTATCAACCTCGACCCAGGCGCCGTGAGTTTGCCATACGAGCCTGATGTAGACGTCCGAGATTATATAGATATAAACACTTTGATGGAAACCTATGACCTTGGACCAAACGGTTCACTAGTGATGGCAAGTGATATGATCGCAACAAGGTTAGATGAAATTCAAGATGAAGTGAATAATTTGAACCCAGACTATATTCTGATTGATACACCAGGACAGATAGAGCTATTCGCCTTCAGAGCAAGTGGTCCCTATTTTGTATCGAATTTGCAATCTGATAATAAGGTCAATTTCTTCATATATGATGGGATGTTAGTGTCTTCTCCGATTAATTTTGTTTCGATAGCACTACTTGCATCATCAGTCAGATTGAGATTAAAGATAGCGCAGGTTAATATTCTAACAAAACGTGATCTCATTGTTGACAAATTGGGAGACATTCTGAAATGGTCGTCTTCTGCCCTTTCATTAGAATCTTCTCTCGACAATGAAAAGGATGCAGAATATTCTCTTTTGAGCAAAGATCTAGTCAGGAGTATGAGTAAGGGTGGTTTCCATCAGAACCTTATAGCCGTCTCGAGTATGACCTTAAATGGCATGGTCAATTTGTCGGCTGCGCTAGCAAGAATTGTCAGCCAAGGAGAGGAAGTTAAAGACTGAACCACAAATTAGGATCCGCCTCTGTCACCGCCGTAGCACCCTCCTCTACAGCCAATTTAGGCCCAGGTTTTGATGTATTTGGTCTGGGTCTTGACGCATTTGAGGATAAAGTTAGAATAACTTCACGTTTAGAGTCGTCAGAACAGATAACGATCAATATCACTGGCGAGGCTGTAAAAAACGTTCCTCCAAGTGTGGAAGACAATTGTGCAGGTGTAGTAGTCAGAAAGATGTCGCAAGATTTCAGTATAAAGAATAATTTCGATATTAATCTTGAGAAAAAAGTTCCAGCTGGGATGGGGATTGGGAGTAGCGCCGCATCGGCTGTAGCCGCGGCAGTAGCGTTCGATAATCTATTTGATCTTAAAATCGAAAAAACTAAACTGGTCGAATATGCAGCTGAAGGCGAGATAGTCAGTGCAGGTACCAAACACTACGACAATGTTTCGGGCTCATTACTTGGCGGTTTTGTCATTGTCAGAACTAGTCCACGAACAGAATTTATCCGATTAGATCCACCTAAAGATCTGCTCATGATAATTGCGATGCCTTTAATTGAAGTCCCCGACAAAAAAACTGAAATTGCGCGAGGCGTCCTACCCAAGTGTGTTTCATTGAAGAGTGTCGTTTATAATGTTTCTAATGCCAGTACTATTGTTGCTGGATTTCTCTTAAAAGATGTTGAAATGATCGCCAAAGGAATTGATGATATGATAGTGGAGCCGTTTAGAAAGGATTTGATTCCAGGATATGCCGCAGTTAAAAGGAATGCGCTAAAGGCTGGAGCCCTTGCTGTCACAATTAGCGGAGCGGGTCCGTCTATGATTTCATTTTTGAAAAATGACAAATATAGAAAAAACGTGGCAGATTCTATGAGTCAAGGGTTTAGAGAAGCTAACCTCCAGTGCAGAACCTTTGCATGTCACACAAGTAAAGGAGCAAGAGTACTAAGGGTAGAGTAGTAAGGCATTACAAAGACTTCTCTTACTTCTTTCCTTTGTTTAGAAAGGCAGACATCATTTTCTGCCTGTCTTCATGAGCAAAACATAATGCCCAGCCATAGATTTCTAAGCGCAGCCCCGTAGTGATATCTGCATCCATACCCCTATTGATTAGCATTTTGCTAGTTTTAACAGCAGTGAAACTATTCTTTGCGATTTGTCGCGCTACCGAGATGCATTCTTCCATTAGCTTCTTGTTGAGGATCTTAGCAACTTGATTAGATCTTTCTTTGACGCTGTCCCCATCGGAAGCATCTGATGGTAACACATCATCCTGCCCTAAAGCAATCACTTTGTTAACTAATCCAATTTGTTCTGCTTCCTCGGCTGATAGCGTTTTACCTGTGAAGATCATCTCTTTTGCCTTCGATGGGCCGACAATTCTTAACAATCGCTGAGTCCCTCCCCAGCCTGGAGGAATACCTATCGTGACTTCGGGTTGCCCTATCTTGGCATTACTGGAAGCTATTCTAATGTCGCATACCATCGCCAATTCACAACCTCCACCTAACGCAAATCCATTAATTGCGGCAATAACGGGCTTTTCTAATTTCTCGATCTTGTTAAGGACATCTTGCGCAGATGATGCATATTTTTCAGCCATGATTGGGGTAATATTGACCATATATGAGATATCTGCGCCTGCACAGAAAGATTTTTCGCCTACACCTGTGATGATTACAGCTTTTATATCATCGTCTACACCGATGATGTCAATTGTACGCGATAATTCAAGGATGACATCAGTATTTAGAGCATTCAGTGCCTCTGGTCTATTAATCTTGATAATAGCAATATCCGCTTGAGGCTCTAGTTGTATGTATTTCATAGTAGGCATATAGGAAGCAACTACTACTTTCAATTAAACCTTATCGCAATAAGGGGGGTTGCTGCGTAATTATCTTCAATAGAATGTAAATATGATTTCGCGCTTAGCTATTTACCTGAAGTGGTCCCCTTATTGGCTGCCACGAATAAGAGAGAAGATGATTACTGGCCGTGCTACCACCTTGCACATACCTGGGAGATATGCTTATCAAGAATATATACAGTCGTGCATGATGCTTACGCACGTTGTATTGAGGTGAAGAATCTAGAGAAAAAGAGATCAATTAAGCATAGGAGCGCGCATTATTGTTACGCGCCTGCCATGCCATTGCGAAGCTCAACGCCTTTGTGATCCTCAAAGGCATCTGTCGTCTCAGCCGCTGCCTTGTGCATTTCTGATAAGGCACAGCCCATCTGGGCTTCGGGTTTGCCTTTTCTCATCAGTCCTCTATAAAGCCCAGCTTCTAGAGTTTGGCCGTGTGCCTTTTCCCATTCCTCTACAGGAGTGCTAAACTTCTTCTGAATTCTATCTCTATACCACTCCGGTATAACGTTGAAGGCACAGAACGGGATAATTCGCAGATCAGGAGTCAAGTAGTGAATATCGCACCTTTGCAATCTTTCAAGATCTTCATTGTACTTGTCCTGGAAGTGCATCATTCCCAAGAATAATGATCTTCCATGCCATGAACCGACTGAATCAAAGTTCTGCTTTAGCAGAATGCTCGAGAACATCTTAGCAAGATCCAGCCCGTGTGGTTGTTTGCTTCTGTCAACGAATTGATTCAATTTGCGTATAACTTGTAGTGCCATCCAATATCTATTGGCACCTGATCTAATTTCATCTACCTTTTCCTCAAAGAACTCAAGCATACCTTTCAGATCAACAAATGCAGTGAGTGGTATTAACTTCTTCGTAAGATTGTCTTCAAATAAGTAAGTTCCTGCACCACAGGCAAAGTGAATCGAAAGCTCGTATTTTGGTTTCTTGCTGAAAGCTTCAATTACATTCGTAAGAGGCATACATGACGGCACTGGGAACCATGCTTCCGATGGGATATCGCCCTGGGTCTGTTCTTCAATTCTTTCAATACAATCAGGAATTGTTATTCTGTATTTCTCGCGTTCTTTCTTCGTCATCCTGCCTGTCAATGAGACAGGTTGGAAATTGACTGCATGAACTACATCAAGATTCTTTTGTGCATACCTGATTATTCCACCGAGCTCATGGTCGTTTATTGACTTGATAACCGTGGGAACAAATACTACTGTCGTTCCACACTTGCGTGCAGATTCCAATGCATACGGTACTTCCCAATGGTTTTTCGGATTAGTTCTTGGACTAACACCGTCAAAAGAGAGATAAAGATTACTCACACCAGCTGTTCTTATCTGTCTCATAGTTTCCGGCGACAGAGCTAGCTTTATACCATTTGTGTTGAGCTGAACGTGGTCTACCCCTTCTTCTTTCATTATCTTGATAATCTCGGTGATGTCATCTCTAAGCATTGGTTCGCCGCCTGTGATCTGGATAGAGTTACCAGCGATGGGCCTTTCAGCTTTTAACGTCTTCATCATTGCTCTTACTTGTTCGTGGTTTGGCTCATAAAGATAAGCTCCTTCTAAGCCCTTCTTCACATAAAAAAAGCAATACCAACATGTCAGATCACATCTGTTTGTAACAATCATATTGGCCAGTCCAGAATGCGACAGGTGATTTGTGCATAAACCGCAATTGGTTGGACATGCACATTTATCTACCATAACGTTTGGAGCCTTGGCACCTTTTCCGTCCATCCAGTATGTGCTGAATTTCTTGTACATTTCATACGATCCGAAGTATAGCTCTTCACATTCTCCATGAGTTGGGCAGGTCTTTGTCATGAAGACCTTGTTTTCCCTTTCGAAAACTTCTGCATCTAAGATCATGTTGCAATCTGGGCAAATACTCTGAGTATACCTAATCGAACGTCTTGACGCGAGACTCTTACTGGACATGTTAGAAATTTGTATAAGTTCCATATCTTCTGTCTACTACTCGGCATTTTTCTGCAGGCTTTATATATAAATATAACCTCACAACTCCGACGGTGATCAGTTGCTTACAGATTAAGGTTCGATCAAAGTGGCTGCACGGGACTAAAGTCCACGTGTTTCAATATATTATTGCATTGTTATGACACTGCTCTAGAAAACTCTTCTAGGATTATCAAAGGGAAGTTCTCTATGTGCTCCTTAGAATTCAGATATAATAAGCGTACATTTTCGAAACTTCTCCTACCATCCCAACCTTAAAACATACTTATATTAGTGCTTGACGACAGTTTCAAATATTTAGATGAATATAAGCGACAAGTCAAGGAAAGCGATGGAGAGCCTTGGCTTAACGGGTTACGAAATTAAGGCATATCTGTGTCTTGCCGAAACAGGTTCTTCAACAGCGTCTGACATAAGCAAGAAGTCGGGTGTACCCTACTCGAAAATATATGAGGTTCTTAGTAGCCTAGAGGATAAAGGTTGGTCCGAATCTAACAGTTCTAGACCGCAAAAATTCTTCCCTAGATCACCACGCACTGCACTTGAGGCAATGAGAATGCGTATCGAAAACGGCATAAAGGACAATGAAAGCTTGATTGTAAGCGAGTTAATGCCGGTATACGAGAAAAGTGGTATACGAGAAAGACCAGAGATCTGGGTTGTTAGGGGAATTTACAATATAGCAGCTAAAGTAAATGAAATAATTCAAACCTGCCAGAAGGAATTATTATTGGCTCTTCCACATGTCGTGGAAGACATAGCAAGCCCCGTGCAGCCAATGTTGAGGGTCCTACACGAAAAAGGAGTAAGCATAACCGTCCTTGTATCTGAACAAACCAGCCCTGACACGGTTCGAGCCATATCTAGAATTGCAGATGTTAGATTAAAAAACAACATGTTTGGTGGAGGAGTAATAGGTGACAGCATGCAGGTGATGATCTTGTTGGGTGAGGGAAGAACCGATATTGGAAGGTTTGAACCAATCGCAATATGGGCTGAACACATAGGTCTTGCAGGTTTTGCAAAGGATTACTTTCATTATTTATGGGAAGATGCTGCTAACAGACAGGAGAACGGCTTTGCCAGGAAAAAATGCAGCTGAGTTATGTTCGCACTTGCTGTTGAAGCTCTAGGTGAAAACGTTATTCTGCTATATGTTGCTACGAATTAATATATTCGCGAGTAGGTAGTCTCGATTTTTATGGGGGGAGTGGAAAGTCCCAAACGGACAAACGATGACGAAACTAGCCCTTCTGAGTTATTGGATGAAGTAGATCTTGAGTTAGGAGTTTGTCCATACTGGATTCGTTCGTATGGTTATTGTTCAACTATTCTCCTTCATTTCTAGCAAGCTCCTAGTTCAACAAACTGGAAAAACCGTATGTAAAGGCTAAAGAAACGATTCAGAAATCTTGTTTTATTTCATAACCTTGATAAGCATCTAAATGTTTTTATAGATATAATGGTGAGCATCGTAACCACTGCTTCGCTTGAAAGTTTTAGAAAGTTTATCATTGTTAGCACTTGTCGGTCATTTATCCCTGAAAGTTATATGCGGGACTATGAGGTGTTTCCAGAACGTGAAGAGGGACCAGGGGCAATCTATATAGAGGCAGCCGATAAGGTGACATTGAAGAAAGTGAGGGAGATGACTTTCGTTAATGCCAAGGAAGTACTCGGCATAATTTATTCCTCAAAGAGTGGCAATACACAACTGAAATGGCGACAGACTAGAAGGAGGTCAGGCAAGGTTCGTGGAGACGCTTCGGCTAATGCGCTAGTGAATTTAGTAGAGTCAGGGGTGTTGACACAGGAATGGGTCGACAATTATTTAAAATCAGCCCAGACTAAGGAAGAAAATTCTTCTTCGATAACCAACGAGAAAGTAGCATAGAATGCGACCGTACACGTCTATTCAAACAGAGACTCCGATCGCTATCATATGATCGTGAAAGAAGCCAAAGGGTTTTCAGGGAGAGCATATGTAGTCGTTCCCAAAGACGCGGATGACCTTTTTACTTTAAGAAGAACAATAGAAAATGGAGATAATGTCGTAGGAGATACAACCCGGGTAATCAAACGCGTCAAGCAGTATGGGCGGCCTGATAGAGGAGAGCGAGTCAAGGTGAACGTCTCTTTAAGAGTTGAAAATACTGCTCTATACGATTCCGTAGATAGATTACGGATTACAGGCATTATAACAAATACGGACAATGAGCTTGTTTCCAGAGGATCGCATCATTCGATGACAGTGCGGATCGACGATACAATAATGATTGAAAAAGAGAGAAAGTGGCATGACACCGAACTAAATATTCTAACCAGATCGGGAAATACAGAAGATTTTATATTGGTTGCGATAGATACACAAGAGGCAGCAGTCGCTAAGGTTTCAGGCACTCATTTAAAGCTAATTCCAAATATATATTCTGGGCAAAGTGGAAAACGCTACCAGTCGTCTAAGAAAAACAATCCTAATATCGAAAGTTTCTTCGCAGATGTCTCTAGGACGATCCAAAGTATTGTGAACAACGGCGATGGTACTGATGCTTGCAAGGCGATAATATTTGGTCCAGGTGAAACTAAACGTAGACTTCATAACTTCTTAGGCACAGAGAAAAATCGATTTGAAAAAGAAAAATTGACAATAGTTGATGGAGTCGATGTAGCAGGAGAGGATGGAATCTATGTTTTCCTTCGCTCATCTGCACTCAAAGAGGCAATGAGTTCAAGCAAACTCGCAGCTGTCTCTTCAATTTTAGATGAGGTATTGAGACTCGTTCATAAAGGTGAATTAAAATATGCAATGGGAATGGAGGAAGTTACCTACGCCACGTCAATAAAGAATATCGAATGTTTGGTATTTTCAGATGCTATCTTCAAGACTAGCGACGAAGATACAGTTCTGAAAATAATAAATTCAGCTGAAAATTACGGAGGGAAAATTTATGCAGTAGATTCATCTACAGATATCGGCCTTAGAGTTTCGTCATTAGGAGGTATAGTTGCTTTACTCAGGTATTCCGTCCGATAAATGAGTGTGATCCATTCTCATTTTCAGGATGTCATTCGTTCTTATTCATCTAATTAACACTATTAGTCAAATGTGCCATCCACGCCAAATAAGGTTCCGAGACGTCGTTCATCCTCAATTCTACTAACTCAGGAGTTTCGTAGGGATGTCTTTTCTTTATTTCTGATTTTAATTCTTTGGAACGCTGATTTGTTGTCTTGAACAGTGTAAGGAATTCCGCATGATCTTCTAGTTTATCCCTCCAAAAGTATAAAGATTGCACCTTTGCATAGTTCACACATGCGCATATTTTTTTATTTACAACCAAGTCCTTAGCTAGCTCTCTTATGGATTCTTCAGTGGGGAATGTAGAAATTATTATAACCCCTGATTTCTTTTTTTTGCCCATATTAAATTCTTATATATTCTCCAAACAATAATAACACTTTTTCAGTGTCAGATAAAAATAATACAGGGTTTGTACGGAAGATGTTCTTTGATGCTACAGTTATTATGAGTGTTCACTTACAAACGATCGTGAGGCACTGCTAAATTTTCCCACTGGGATATCTGGAAAGTTATCATTCATTCTCTGCTCAGCAACCGCACTTGCTTCTGCCAATATATTTTCAGTCTCCTCTCCACTGGAGTTAAACACAAATGATGTGTCACCAATCTTTCCCGCATTCAGAACAATATCACTAAATACTCCATTGACTTCTCCCAATTCTGTGCCTATCTCCGGCATTATATCTGACATTCCGGATTTTACCCTTGCCAATGCACCCATCGCTGGTCCTACGGCACTCATTACATCTCCAATGTCGCTTGTCGATTCTAATCTGAAATGAACTTGTTCGAGAGCCATTTTAAATTGCGATACCATTTTTGTTGTCTTCTTAACCTGTGCTAATTCATTCGATAACATTTTTCCCTGTGGCATATCGTGCTTCTGTACGTTTGCGACGATTTGATTAAAAAGAGATTTTTCTTTTCCTTTTAATTTCTCTAGGGTTGTCTCTAGCTTCTGATTTTGGAGTTGAATTTTGTTCTTTGTCGAATCAATTCTTGGTTTGAGCGGTTTCTGTGCTCTCACACTTTCTCTTATCCGTTCAGGTGTATTTGGTTTGCGTTCCTTGATCCAGTTACCGGTAAAGCTCGTCATCTTGAAATAAAATAATAAAATATCGTTAAACTGCAATGTTATAATTCACTAACTAAACAGCTAATGCTTGTACACATTAACTTCAACAAGCATCCGAAAGAAATATGGAAAAAAATAGGCCATGCAAAAGGATCAAGATCTGGAAAAGAGGAAGAAATCATGAAATCATGGCGAGCAAAATTTTTTAAACTTGTTTGTAGCGCGTATCAATGAAATTGCTAGCCCATAATCAATTTCAAGAGTAGTAGAGGAGTCAAAACAGGGTGGAGCAACAGAGATCGAGCTAACAATTATAACCCCTGGTACGCTTTTGTTTTATTATATACTTATCACGTACATCTATCCTCTACTACCTACGGGTGTAGTAGGATGCACGATTATTAAAAAATTGGTCACATTACCTCTGATTTTTTTAACTTATCTTGTTCGGAGAAATCTCTAACAGGAGATAATTTTGATAAAGTATCACGTGCTTTAAATAGGAAATGAATTAAAGCAATAACGACCACCTCATCTCGCTAATTTAATAGCACATAGTAAGGGCAGTGTCCCAGATTTAATAATATGTAAGAACAGAGCCAAGCGGCAGACTTGACACACTTGGTCCTTTGTTTGAGATCCACACGATATCAGGAAGATTTTGGGCGTCTGCTACTCCCCATGCAATAGTCATACCAAGGTGCCTGTGCCTGTTCACTCTCAAATTTCCTACATGCGATGTCAGCAGCTGACACTACTCCCTTCTTGCAAGTCAAGGCACATGTAGTTGTTCCTTTTGTAGTGTATTCTGCAATATACTATATTGATTTGTCTTGCGAAGGGATAATACGAGTAACAGAATCGTTACAGAGTTTAAGTCTAGAAAAATATTGCACAAGTATCATGGATGTACATGAATCATTTTGCTATCACAGCGATTTTCATAAACAATAATGGACTCGTTTTGTTTATGGGTATCGTTGTTGATTGTTGTCTAAGCCTGCCTACAACTCCCAATGATTATATTTTAGCCCAGTTTATTAAAGATAATCTTATGTCAGAGACGCTATTCGAGAAGATTTGGGACAGTCATCTAGTCGAGTCCAGAGATGAAAGGGAACTAGAGCCATCTCTGATATATATTGACAGACACTTGATCCACGAAGTAACGTCTCCTCAAGCATTTGCCGCGCTCCGAGCAAATGGCAGAACTGTCAGGAGACCTGACCTGACGTTTGCAACGGTAGATCATAATGTACCTACAGACAATAGGTCGCTTCCAATTGTCGATCCTACTTCGTCTCTACAGATCCACAGATTGGTACAAAGCTGCAAAGAATACGGAATAACCCTCTTCGATGTCAATAGCCCCGACCAAGGCATCGTTCATGTTATCGCTCCAGAGCTGGGTATTACTCTTCCTGGATTAACGATCGTTTGCGGCGATAGTCATACTTCAACTCACGGTGCTTTTGGCACATTTGCGTTCGGTATAGGAACGAGCGAGGTTGAACATGTATTGGCCACTCAGTGCTTATGGATCGACAAACCAAAAACTTTTGCCATAAATATCGTCGGTACGCCGAGAAATCCACACGCAATAACTGCCAAGGACATTATACTTTCCCTTATCCGCCAAATAGGTATATCTGGGGGAACAAGTACGGTTATAGAATATCGCGGCGAAACGATATCTAAATTCTCGATGGAAGAGAGAATGACTATATGCAATATGTCGATTGAAGCTGGTGCACGAGCAGGATTGATATCTCCTGATAAGACTACTTTCGATTATATCCGAGGACGAAGATATTCTCCTCAAGGAGAACAGTTCGAAAAAATGGTGAATTTCTGGGAAGATAATTTTACAACAGATCCTAATGCGAAATTTAACGAGTCTTTTATTTTGAATGTGGATCATCTTGCGCCACAGGTTAGTTGGGGAACTAACCCATCTATGGTGGTAGATGTTACTGAAACTATTCCCTATCCAGATGATTTTGCAAAAGGAAGTGAAAACGATAGAAAATCTGCGTTGCGTGCTCTGGATTATATGGCGCTTAAAGCAGGGACTCCTATAACGGAAATTCCAATTGACCGTGTATTCATCGGTTCGTGTACAAACAGTAGGTTGGGAGATCTACTGGAAGCTTCGATCATTGTAAATGGAAGGAAGGTATCACCTAATGTTAGAGCGATGGTTGTGCCTGGTTCGCAGCAAGTAAAGAGAGAAGCTGAACGGCTAGGAATAGATAAAGTTTTTAAGGCTGCTGGTTTCGAATGGCGAGAGTCGGGCTGTAGCATGTGTCTTGGAATGAACCCTGATATACTTGCTCCTGGTGAAAGATGTGCCAGTACCTCAAATCGTAACTTTGAGGGGCGCCAAGGGGCAGGCGGTAGAACCCACCTTGTTAGTCCAGTTATGGCAGCAGCGGCTGCTATCGAAGGTCATTTTGTCGACATCAGAGATTGGTTATAGGTAGGTAAGGGTAGGAGCTCAGAATGGAACCTGTTACAATAATAAAAAGTAAAGCTATCTCGCTCGATATGGCCAACATAGATACGGATCAAATAATCCCTAAGCAATTTCTCAAATTGATTCAAAGGACTGGATATGGCAAATACTTATTTTATGACTGGCGCTTTGATAAGAATGGGAAACTCAAGCCCAATTTTGTACTAAATGATCCAAAATATGAAGGACGAAAAATATTAGTTACACGCGATAATTTTGGCTGTGGCAGTTCTCGTGAACATGCAGCGTGGGCGCTCGTAGATTATGGATTCAAGGCAATAATCGCACCATCATTTGCCGACATTTTTCACAATAATTGTTTTAAAAATGGAATTTTGCCAATCAGATTAAGTGACTCCGATGTCGAGTATTTGTTTCGGGTCGCTGATGAAGAAGAGATCGAGATAAATTTGCCAACACAAGAAGTGCTAGTTGATCACAAAATCCTACGTTTTCAGATAGATGAGTCTAAAAAAAGGAAATTGCTTCAGGGTTTGGATGACATAGGCATTACATTGAAAATGGAGTTTCAAATCGCGGAATATGAAAAAAATCTAAATTCGCTCAATTCATTCCTAGAGCCTTACAAAAAGGTAAGGAAATAATTACGGATTAAGGTCATTCCTTTGATGTTATTACATTACATGTGCTCGTGTGGATCTAATCTGGTTATGCAATTACTTTGCTATCCAGTAATGTACCAGCTGTATCTCTGCTACTTTATCATTCGTCCGAATGCGTAGCGAATGTTTCCAACCATTCCCTTGCGATTTTCTTTCTTTGCTACTAATTTGAAACATTCTGGACATAAAGCACGTAAATTATTTGGTCGATTGTCTTTCAAAGATCCATTTATGTGCTCAAAATCAGGATGGACACTTGGGCTAAACTTCACGGAGCACTGCTGACACCGACGACGTGCTCTTTCAAGGACTGTTTGTCTTATACTCATCGTGAGATGCTCGTACTTACTTTTATCGACATTTCCGCTAGGATTTCCTCCGAAGAATGACAACATAGCTAATACCAAACGACTCCAACTTATTTCTTCTGGAACGATTTTCGTTGTTATGTGTGTCTCCTTTACTGAACCGAATTTGCTAGGCCTTCAGTGCTTATAACTGCAAGCCGTAAGGGTTCAGGAATTCGTTCTTCAGGCATTAGGATTGTTAGGTTAGGTGATCCTAATAGCATGCCTTATTAATTTTGCCTCCACAATTAAGGCAACGTCGTTACTGCGCAGGTTACTAGTTTCCAGTGACTTTCCACATATCTAGATATTCTTTTGGTTGAAGCCAAAAATTCGTATAAATTCATTCAGTGAAACCCAGCAGTAGTATATAACGGTCATCACGCAGATTGGTTTGTTCTATTCTAGAACGACAACAATCTGATATTCCGGGGTAGTTTAAAATAAAAGATTAAAATATCATCTGCGAAGGATAACGTCGAGGGCCGGTGGTTTAGTCCGGTAGAATACCTGCCTTGCATGCCATGGCAGAGGAAACGTAGGTGGTCGTGGGTTCGAATCCCACCCGGTCCATTGATATATTATTCCCGGTAGTGGAAATCACCTGATATGATAAGATGTTTTTCTGTACACAGTGTTACACCTGTGAAGCACTGGAGATGTCGCGAGTTTCCTGCTTAGAAGTTTACGTTAGCGTTCATATCGTATCACTCAGCCTTGTAG
>JBAVTY010000571.1:0-2427 GCA_049696495.1 Candidatus Nitrosopolaris sp. | reverse complement strand
CTGTTAGGATCAATCAGGTCTATGGAGTTTGCTAGGTTTACTACTTCTATCAGTTTTTGAAGTACTTCTCCATTCGGTGTAAGGTCCTCGTGTATAGCATACTCAACTTCTTCAGGGCCATCATTTTTTCGTACCAACTTTCCAATTGAGATCACATCGCGAATATCACCACTCTGGTCCCATACTGCTTTTCCAATGACATGAGCAATCTTCAACTTTGGCAATACTTTGATCGATACTTCTAGAAAGTGCTGTTCGGTGTATGGCGGCAGATACAATAGTCAAATCGGGATTGCAACGGTCTTGAAAGCATAGCCGTACTCCCAGGATTTCGAGTGAGCACTTGCCGCATTTTTGGGACTGTCCTCATACATGCTTCTTGTTGGAATGATCGGGTCCGCAGCATATGTTGCCAGGGATAGACTGGTACGACAGGAAGACTATAACAGCCTACACGCAGTTATAGACTTGAGTTAAGTCGCCGAAAGTTTTAGCATAATAATAACAATAACAATAACAACAGTAATAATAATAATGTAACTTTTTCAAATTTTCAACTATCTTCTATTCTCTATTCTATATTGATCAATCTCCTATTTGGAGTTACCTTGGGGTTGTTTTCATCATTGTTGTCAAGGAGGTTTGGTGCCAGGTATAGATGTCCACATTGTGATATATCATTTTCAAGAATTGATACTTTACAGAATCATTTGGAACTTTCCCACGGGGCAAACAATATTGCACGCAAGAAAATACTGATATTGGGAGGTGGGTTTGGTGGAACATCTGTATTAAGGAAATTACAGGAAAGATTTCAGACGGACGTAAGTGTCGATATTGCAATGGTAAGCAAAGATAATTATCTCCTTTTTACGCCTATGCTTCATGAAATTGCATCAGGTATGATAGAAACAAGACATATAGTTACACCCATTAGAGCCTTTTGTAATAGGTCTAGATTTTACTGTGCTAGTGTAGAAAATATAGATCTAGAGAACAAACAAATTCTAATAAGATCTCTATCAGCAGCACCCATAGATGAATCAAAAGGAGATTTAGAAATAAATACAAAACCGTTACCATATGATTATCTCGTTATTGCGCTAGGAAGCGAGACAAAATTCTTTGGGATGTCTGATTTAGAGAAAAATGCATTCACCATAAAGAGTTTGAACGATGCGATAAACCTTAGAAACCATATCATATATTTACTTGCGCAATCAGACCAATTACTACCTTCATCTAATCTCCATGACAAAAAATTACAGAACATACTGCTAAGATTTGTTGTAGTAGGACGTGGATTTGCAGGGGTTGAAACTGCAGGTGAAATCAATGATTTTATTCACGATTCTGCACGGGAGTATTATCATAACATAGATAGCAAAAATATACGAATTGTGATAGTTCAATCAGGTGATAGACTGTTGCCGGAGATGAGCGAACAGTTAGCAACATTTGCATTACAAAAGCTACGCAACAACGGAGTTGAAGTCATTCTTAATAGTCGTGTAATAGGAGCAACGGAAAATAGCGTTAAATTGAAGGATGGGAGTGTTATTCCTACGATGACAATAATATGGTCCGGTGGTGTGACGCCTAGTATGTTAACCTCTAATCTTGTCTGTGAACATGATGACAAGAGTAAAAAAATAATTGTAGACAAGTATCTAGAAATATCAAAATATACCGGCGTTTATGCTCTTGGTGATTGTGCTCTTATGATCGATCCTAACACAGGCATCCCTTATCCACCTACGGCACAACATGCCATAAGAGAAGGTTCAACCGTAGCAAAAAATATCATTGCATCTATAGAGGGAAAACTGGATGAAAGAGAAGTATTTGATTACAAGACAAAAGGCATGATGGCAAGTATAGGAAAACGAACAGGAGTCGGTAACCTATTAGGAATACGAGTGCAAGGATTTCTAGCATGGCGGATATGGCGCAATTATTACCTTGCAAACCTTCCCACAATACAGAAAAAGATTAGAGTCTTAGCAGATTGGATACTAGACATATTCTTTAAAAGAGATGTAACTATGCTAAAAACACTTGAAGAGGAAAAGCACTAATAAATTCCTTGAAAATAAGCAAACGACAAGATTATAGTCAGTAATCAGAAATAGCTATTTGATTTCTGGATCTAAAATTCTCATTCCCGCCAGCCGTAGTTAATTTAATCCTACAGCAAGGACCAGACAATCCTACTCGAATAATAACCGGCTCTAGATGAAAAAATAATAAATAATAAATAATTAACGAGCAGAAACTCTTAATTTCTGCCACTTATCATTCAATACTGATACTTTCTGTTTAGAGTTGCTTTTCGCTTTTACACCTTCATAACATGCCTAAAAGTATAGAAGAACCAGCCAATACCGATACAGTCTCTACTATGTCCATTATTTGGTCCTCGTCTCC
>JBAVTY010000570.1:0-1602 GCA_049696495.1 Candidatus Nitrosopolaris sp. | reverse complement strand
CTTATGCTGGGTTGAGAAATTGGGTCAAATTTGTCTCCCATACCACCGAACCCGCCAATCATACGGGTTCATATATCAGAATTTGGCAACGAGAAGGGAGACAGAATAGATAATGCCAGTCAGACTCACGACAACAGTTACCAATGTCTCTTCAGTGCCTAACACCACATATCAAACTTTACTGTACGAATGTCATCAATATATGAAATCTATTGGAACTTCGGAGAGTTATCAAAATGGTAATCTAAAGATAATGATCTATTTTACTAAATTCTTAGGTTCTCAGATTAGTCTCTATGAAATTCGCAAGAGAGAACAAATCATTGCTTTTTTGGACACTAGGATAAAAGATACGGAGAATGATCCTGATAAAAGATGGATCAGAACTTGGAATGATTATTTGCAACGAATAAAATATTTCATTAGGTGGCTATACAATCAAAAAGAAAGAGAGGATAAAGGACTAGAACCAATACCAACTTCTGACTGGACTACACCAGGTTTTTGCCAGATCAAGGAGAGAAGAACCAAGCGTATTAGCCCATATTTAGAAACAGAATTGTGGGAACGTGACGAGATCCTTTCTATAATTAAATATGAACCGTATAAACGCAACAACAACACTTTGTCCTTGTTATGGGACCTGGACGCAAGAAATCATGAGGTAACTCTGCTCAAGATTAAGCATATTAGACTAAGAGAAAAGTACGGCGAAGGCGAAATTCCATATGAATCCAAGACTGGAACAGGTCCAACATTACTTACATGTTCCTTCCCATATGTTCGTGATTGGCTAAATGAACACCCGTTCAGAAATGAAGCCAATGCCAGATTGATTTGTAATCTGATGACCGGCGGATCGATAAAACCTGACGCGCTTTGCACTATCATGAAACAACTTCGAAAAAGGATAACCCGCCTACTAGAAAACGGAACAATAACCGATCAAAATGAACGGCAAAATTTAGAGTTTTTGTTAAAAACAAAGAAATGGAACCCATATTGCATTAGACACTCTGCAATTACGTCAGACTCTGACTATCTTCCAGAATATGCCTTGAAAAAGAAGGTTAGATGGTCTATGAATTCAAAGCAGGGCTCAAGATATATCAAAAGGAGGATGGGGAATGACCTAAAGAACCAAATCCTAGTCCACAATGGCATTATCCCTGAAGAATCTGCTGTAGCCCAAAGAAAACCATCAGTCCTCAGTTGTTCAAGATGTAGCCTTGTAAATGCGGTTGATAATGACTTCTGCTCAAAGTTTAGTTATCCTTTGACACCACAGGCTTACGAGGAAATCAAAGCACATGAGGATGTGAAATTTAAAGCGATAGAACAGAAATATGAACAAGACATGAAGACGATGCGTGAAGAAATGGAGAATAAATTTCAGCAAATACTTACAAGAATTGATATGGCGAAATTAACTAACAGGTAGGATCCTTAACGAGGATAGCATAAGGCATAATAGATGCAAATTTTATTTATATTCTCGTTGCATTTTAGGCTTTCTCTAATTAGAAAAATGGCAGGATTACCAGCCAAATGGAAAAGGAAGGTAGAGAAAGAGAAACAACAATAACAGTACTAGCTCTTGAC
>JBAVTY010000569.1:0-2673 GCA_049696495.1 Candidatus Nitrosopolaris sp. | reverse complement strand
AAACTTGGTTGTTGCCGCCGTTCGGTCTGTGAGGTATCGTGATTGATCCAAATTCAATGAAATGGTATGACTCACCTGTAACTTCCCAGAAATTCTTTAAAAGACATTTATGATAATTACCAGCAATACATATGATACAAACGGCTAGGAGTGAAATTATGATTGCTGCTGATATGGATGAACATGTTCCTTCTTCTGTATTAAGTGGAAAAGAAAAACTCGTAGTCACAGATTTGATTAATCAGCTTGACATAGCACCTTTACACTTAAATCGCTGGTAAATGCATCAGCATCAGATTTCCCCAAGATCCTAGGTATTGATGAGCATGTAGCTAAGCTTGTAAGCGATGCCGTAAAAAAGGCAATAAAAAGGTCAAGATCAATACCATGATATATTGTATTGTTTATAATTTGTACAAAAATAAAAACCAGCCACTCTGGTAATTGAGAAGGTATGTTATATCCTGTCAGTTGGGTGCGCGTGCAGTGGATTAACGACCAGACATCTACTGCCGTTAAATATTTTGTTGTGCGATTCCCGTAATTCCGTGGCCCAAAAATGAGAAAAAATTTAAGAATAAGGTATCATACGTGTTGGTATGGTTAATAGCATAGCTTTATTCCTCATGATGGGAATCATTTCAGTTGTCATGCGACCTTCGGTTAGCGTAGTTGCAGCTAATTGTCCTCCAGGAAAAATCCCAAAGACCAATAGTAATGGGGTTCCACTGATAGATCCTGATACTCACATGCCGATTTGCGTGATAAATGGTAAGCTTCCTGTTCCGCCTCCACATTGATTCTGACTGTGCTATACTAGCGCATACTAGTGTGGCTTCTCGCTCTCCCCTATGCAGCAGTTCTCGAGTGAGAACCCAGCTGAAATCCTACATAGTTACCGGATCCCTGACTCCGTGTAACCTAAAATATTGCTGCCAATACGAATCGAGTAGCGACGTGCATCTTCTTTTTCCTAAATTGGCAAGAGCGACACCTTTGTTATTCTATGCGTCAACATAATTAGGATCTATCACTATCATGCTGCAGACCATCGCAATATCGTATTATCGCCGCGTAGGCTGCATTAGAAACTAGACCATCTTTGCCTTCCTTAACACCCATAATCACTCATTGTCAATACACAAAAAACTAATGATGCATTCAATGTTTTTCTAAGGCACTATTTGATGTGTAGACAGGAATAGAGGTATATCTATCCAAAATACAAGTGAAGGAAAAAAGGTCGGTTGTTTATCTTAAATTATCTAGTGTTGGCGATACCGAAGCCTTAGTCATAAAATATTCGAAGTGGTGTTTGGATATTTATGATATCTGACCACGTACCTCACCATTTTGATTTTGGGTTGTGTGAACGTTGACATATGCTTCTCCACTTCTTATCATATTAACTAAGGCAGATAATTCCTTATTATGTAGGGATCCTGTTAGTTTTGATGAGGTCAGGGTTCCTGCCGTAAGTTTCCCGTTGATTGCACCTGTAGGATTACTAGGATTGAATAAGTCAGCTACAACCGGTCCATTTTCACCTTGTTTACCGTTGTGAATGTGGGCGCCCATAACACCAGTAATGGTCTTAAGACTCAATTGAAAGCTCAATACCTGTTCATGTCCAGGAGCAGGTAGGAGCTGAAATATAGCTGTACCCGATGCAGCGGTAGTCACAGGTGGAACCTCATTGCTTCCCGCCAACTTTGCATTGAATACGTTATGCGGATATAACTCGGCCAACTGTGCATTGAATAGATTTTGTTGTGCAAATATCGTTGTAACGCCGGTTGTGGCAACGACTAGCATTGATAATGTTGCAGCAGCAGTACTCAATATTACTAGCGTGTTGATTTTTGTTACCAAAGTAGAACTATGTAATCATCTTGTAGTATATAATCCTCTCGAGAAAAGCCAATGAAAATTCTTATTTGGCGCATGAAGTGGGTGTAAATCAATTTATCACACTGTCAGGAAGCGTATCCTTATAGAAATAGAACAAAGTTTAATCTAATCCACGAAAACTGGTAACACCATATCTAATATTTGTAAGAGGTATGATGTTTCCGGGAAGACATACTACAAGTGGAAGAACAGGTACGAGAAGAAAGCTAGCCTAGAGAGTGGGTGCCTTGTTGTTCTGCAAGGCTTGTCAATGGAGGGAAGGGATCATTAACAACTAAGGGAGTGCAGCAAACGGCGTGGTACAGCATACCCATTGTTCTGTCTTGGTTGTAAGATAGATCGAATAGACCTAAGCATCCTCCTTAGGTTATGATAAGAAGAACGATCGTTGTCGTATTTTACTAGAGACAGATATTATTCTAGGTTCATGATCCTCTAACAGGTAGGCAAAAAATCTACTTAGCAATAGCAATAGAGTACGTTGTAGATGCACTTACTGCGTTAGTTCTAGTTCCATTAAATGATGGAAAATTCTTTAAATAAAGTACATTATTGGTTGGATCAAATACGAATTTTCTTGAAGCTCGATTAAAAGTAATGCTTTACAACTGCCTTGTTGCGCAATTAATTATGTCTTATGTGATACTCCTTTGACCACTCAACATTTAGCTTGCTAGTAATAATTATTCTTACATGATTGACTGGCCTTTCTATAATGAATCACTAGTTAGACGTGGTCAAGTACTCTTGGATTTTGATGTA
>JBAVTY010000568.1:0-1887 GCA_049696495.1 Candidatus Nitrosopolaris sp. | reverse complement strand
TGGCCAAACCGGTACCGCCTTGGCCTTCTTTGAAGGGCAATCTCTCCCTCTCACTAGTCCAGTGTTTGTAGGCGGCATTGGAACTGGTCAGGAAACAGTCCAATCTTGAAGAAGCTGCAACCGGTTAGGACAATTTGTCATAGCCCAACTGACAGCTTTTAAAGACTAAGGTGTGATATACGACGAGGCACACTATGTCGATACAATTGCTTATAAAGTAGACAATTCTGAACAATGGCTAATTGATACTGACTAACTATACTTAGGTTAGTTGGCAATTGAGATACGATGATAATAACATATAACTCATAGAAATGGTGATGGAACCTCCAAGTATCTTTAAAGTGTAAACCGCATATCTAATAGCTAACGGTATAATAATCAGAATTGATGCTGCAATGATACCTAACTTTTCAGTTATAGCAATTATTGCAAAAATGAATACTAAGATCAAAATAAATGTAGTAAATAGGATTCCAAATAATTGTCGGAGAAAATACCATAGGTTTTTATCTTCACTAAAAAATAAAGCCTACTTCGTGAACGAACGCCATAGATAGCTGTAATGTAAGTACTACAACGAACATTAGCAGTTCTTTCCTAACGATCTCTACGTTCTTGTGTGCTACCCCATCTCTTGCTTTTTTTAGTTTTAGAATCTCGTTTTCATCTTTCTTGTCCCATAGCCCTAATATGATAAGGTGCTTCGCAAGTTTATCTAAGAATTGCCTTTCAAGTAACTGTCGAACCACATCTTGGCGTGCAGGAAAAGACTCGAATAATTCTGTTATGTAGATAATTGCATATCGTTCTAGTATCCCAGCTAAATCTATAAGGACTTGACCATTCATGTTCAGTGCGTATAGAGTCAAAGGTCCTCTCATGAGGGTTAAAATATGTGGTTGGATAACATCCCGAAAAAAAGTGCTCATTAATTCCTGTTTTTTAAACTCTTTATTGTAGCGCATAACGAATAGGTGTAATCGGTTAGAATCGGTGGTTCTTGATTGTATTTGTGTGATCAAATCGCTGACGAAGGACTCAGCGGTTATTGATTTATTGCCCTTTCTAGATTCTATACTAATCATCCGTTCGGACATTGCTATTTCGTAATGCATAAGCAGTTCCCAACTTCGATTAGGTGTCAAGAAGGATCTTCACTTGGCTAAATGATGCAGCATCCCATCTAACCTTGACGTAAAACTACATCTACATAGAGCATTGAAACACCCAGGTAAATCTGGATATCCCAATATTTCAGTAGCAGGATACAGGATAAGGGTAGAATGTGTGATTTCAGGAGAAAATAAGGATATCTTACCAGACTGGTTTACTGAAGCTATCCAAGCCCATTATTATAACCGCATAAAAATAAAAAATAGGTTTCTAGATGTTCGCCGAAGGGGTAGTCGCTGAACTACGCACAACTTCTTACGTTACTTTTGTAATCGCTGTAGCTACAGTAGCCGCCGTGATGTTTACTGCTCTTACCGTTATGATGATCTTTCCCATAGATACCGCTAGATGCAGAAGAATTAGAATTTGTTGGAAGCGACAAGTGATTAATTAGAGGCGTTGGATGAAATAGGTATGATGAACTGTTCGATGAAAGAGGCGCGACAGCAGTATTACTCCGTGTTATTGCAGAATACTGCTTCGGAAGAATTCCATTCATACCTGTCACATTGATGCTATAAAATTTTGTTAGGTTCGCAGGATTTGCTTGACAAAGTAACTTCGTGGTTATTCTATTGATACCCTCTCTAATAGTACCGGCATATGCTGGAGTAAATGTGTACTTCCATTTAGAATAATCATTTCCTCCTGCTTGTCCAATCGGTATGGTCTTTTGGTATGGTCTCACACCATCTACAATTACGAAAACCC
>JBAVTY010000567.1:0-2762 GCA_049696495.1 Candidatus Nitrosopolaris sp. | reverse complement strand
GGTACTAGTCCTTTGATCATTGATGATTTGTGCCATAGATGACCTTTGGCTCTAAGTAATGTACTATCTATTGCAATAATGTATGGGTCAACTAGCTTTTCTTTTACAAACAGACTCGCCATAGTTTACATTGTAAGTTTTGCGATTTTAAATGCGATAATAAACGTGGTCGTAGCATATGATAAAAAAATTAGGTGGGTTCACGGGTTGTTGTCTATTTGTGATGAATGCCGCCGCTTTGACCAATGATGTCGTTGGAGGTTGCAGTGCATGAGTTTATGATTGGAGAGGTTTCCCCAGCTGCATCACATTTTTGCTTTTGATCTGTCCCTGTTTGTACGTTAATGCCCGTATTGTTGAGATTTTTTGTTACATTATCGCTTGCAGCTAATGTCATGTGTCCACTACCTACGGCTACCATCAATACAGCTGCAATCGTTGATATTGTGACTAATACAGTCGCTGTTTTGCGGTTCTTTATGCTTGTCATTTTGTAAGTTCATTCTCAGAACTCTGATAAGCTATATCTCAGATGCTTCACCTCAGGCGCTAAGAATATGGTAGAATTTGTCGATATATTCAACATATGATTAATTCATTAGAAAAGATTATGGTAATAATATTAATTAGAATGTGACTGTAAACACCTTTTATCTATTAGCGAACATGTTTCAGGGTTGTAAAGATTTTCCGGTGATAAATGCACTCGTCGAACAGATGATAAAACCTAAACGGAATGTGATGATCTAGAGTCTAGTCGGAAGAGCCCCGTGGGTGATTGAAACTATTATTTTATACTGTCGGATGCCATATTAATTTCATTTTGAAGATGTTTAATTCTGCCTGTTATATCTGCATATTATCTATCATTCTGTATAAAGAGTCTCTGTTGGGCAGTGGTATATTATTTTTTTCTGTGTATATTAGAATATAAAATCCATATTATTTATTATCATGTAACAATCGTTGCAGTAGTGGCCTCTACTATGCCATAACAGCCAGACACAATCACCAATAGTAGACACTCGCTAGTAGATAAGACAACAAAAGTGAATTATTTTCAACAGAATTTGAGATCGATACACATTAATCTAGTTGGAATTCATTCATACGCGCCGCAAGCATGAATTCGTATGAAAAGACCAGTCATATTCTTTGATCTTGGGCAGACATTAGTAAACGAATGGGATTTTATTAATTATTTTGATAGGAAATTCTTAGAGATATTAAATGGATTCGGCGCAAGAATCGATAGTCGAAATTATCGGGCGGTAAGAGACAATGTTATTAGAAACCGTCAAATAAGTAATGGAAGTGTTAAGGAGTTAGTAATCGAAATTTGCAAATTAATATCTCAAGCTGGTTATGATAAAATTATTGCACAAAGATTAGAGCCTCAAATTGAAGAGGGGCGAAAAAAATTGTTCCGCGTTTTTGATGATGCAGAAGAAACGCTCACCGTTCTTTCCAAGCAGTTTGATCTTGGAATAATAGCTAATCAAACTAAAGATATTGTAAGGCTATTGGAGGATTCTAACATAAGTCGATTTTTCAAGATGAAGGTTATTTCCTCAGAGGTTGGAATTGAAAAACCTGATCCCAGAATATTCCAGTTAGCAATGCATCTTGCCGAGGCAAGTTGTCCAAAAGATTGTATTATGGTTGGCGATAGACTAGACACAGATATCTTGCCGGCAAATGTGCTGGGAATGAAAACCATCAGGACCACAAACTCACTTTTCAAATTACAAGAACCGATGAGCGGACTTGAACGTCCAAGATATACAGTCGGTAGCTTGAGTGAGATTCCATATGTGTTGAAGCAATCATTCTAACCAAAAAGTTAGTACTTACACAAGAGCTTTGAATAATTGGTTGAAATCTGCTTTAGCTGTTTCAACAAATACCCCTGTATTGCCGCCACCGCTAATGAATATAGTCCAGTCGCCACCTGAGTAGGACCATACCTTTTGTGGTACCCACTGGGTCTTACTAAGGTTAGTAAATGCTCCAGCCAATGTATTAAACAGCATTGAAACAATAGCGCAGAATTGACCAGATATTTCAGCTATTTCTTTCGGTGTATCGGTGTTTGATCTATATTCAATAATTTTTCCATCTGATGCGAATTCAGCAGCAGCAGTTACGCCGCCAAGTGTTAACAATTCATCGAAATTAACCATCACTTCTAGAAAAAAGAACGTCCTATATTAAAGCTGAAGCAGAGGTACGAACGATTGAAATGAAGTTGTCTTGCTACATTGATATTTCATGGAGATGCCTTTATGAAAGGGCCTGTAGTCCAGGTTGCGAACTTTGACTGTTTGCGTTTTCCTGATTAAACCATGTCTATCTACTTTTACAAGATGGTTCATTGGCTATGATAATATCGAGCTGTAAGAAAGTAGTTATTCTTATGACACATGAAAACGCAAATACTTGATTAGGTTAAATTTATCCCGCATTCCCCGAAATCAGGGTCTTACGAAGTGCCCATGCTATACTCAATAACATGGACTAAAGAATACGCAGTATTATTGGACGGTCTTCTGAAGCTAAATATTACTTTTTCACTGCTTCCTCGTCAATATATACTTTAAGACATCCGCCACAAACCTTGAATTGTCCTTCGCTTTTGCCACCAGAAACGATCTGTATCACAGCTATTCCAACCCCGCAGAATTCGCAGTTGTAAAAGTTCTCGCTCATTAGGGGAAGGAAACGGTGATGCCTACGACTGTGTTGTTGAAATCCTAGTGACT
>JBAVTY010000566.1:0-4091 GCA_049696495.1 Candidatus Nitrosopolaris sp. | reverse complement strand
GATGTTTAACGCACTAAACACATAGCCGGCTAAACCCGGGTAAACTGCATTATCCTAATCCCGCAGACCAATATCTTAAAAACAGATATTGAAGCATCAGAGTTATGGCTGATAGAAACTGCGAGATTTGCGGAGCCCTTAACAGGCCATTAGGTAGTTTTGCTTACGATGCAGAATATAGCTACGATGATTATTATAAAACCGGCTCCTTATAGCTCAAAGTTTGAATGTATTGATTGCCATAAGAGGGAACATTCGAAGGATAGAGAAAAAGACTGATGTGTCACGAACGAAGTAACGCGGATTCAACACCAATCTCGTTTTGATGGAGTTACATCTGTCTCTATCTGTCTCTATCTGTCTCTGAATACACAGCAACAATCCGAAGTAGGATTGTTATACTTGTAGGACAGGGCGCACTTGGAGCTGGAGACGAGGTACTTGCAATAGCAGAAAAGTTACAAGCCTCAGTTGTCAGTTGTCTGGTTTGGTCATGCTATAATCCTCGATAACCCTTCTTACTTCTTTCTCTTCTAGTTTTGTTAATTCGATGATCTTATCATTGGTAATTCGACGATTTAGTAAAAGACACTCCAAAACATTGTAAGCTCTTCTTGTTTCCTTTCTTATTTTCTCTTGCATATAGTGGGTAGAGTCGCGCCGAAACAGACCGTAGTAGTCATAGTCAATTGAATTGTACTCATATTCTTCACACCACCTTTGAAATAAATTTTCAAATAAATTGCCTAGAAAAAAGCAACTACGAAGAGTAAATTCGCCTATAAACTTTTCAATAAATAGATTATAGTATCGATTAAATTCATCTCTGTCAGCAGATTCAGGATTAAGGATCATACCATACCAGATCATTGCAACCCAAAATTCATATGGAGAAGGATTTTTTTTAATGAAGGTCAATAATCCCTGGGCCGATAATTTATAGAATCTTTCTCGTTTTGATTGTCATTCTACGTCTGGTGGTGGTTTTGTGATTTTTATTAATCTAGTTCTATTTATCATTATCTTGAATGCCTCTGAAACAGTAGACGGTTTACATTGAAATTCAGCTGCAGCTTCCTTTTGTGACAATCTTCCCCTCAATGCAATGGATTTTAATATCTTCATCTGAAGATGCGGTTCATCATACTTAGGCATTTTAAGAAATACCTAACAAATCGAGGAATGGTTTCTTTTACTAACCAGCTAGCCCTGAGGGATGTGTGTGTTATTTTGGTCGATAGTGCGCCAATAAAATGATGGAATACGCAAGAGAGTAGAGATGCCCCAGGGAAGACGCAGATTGTTCTGGCTGCGACGGATCAGCAGTACACACAACCCCCTACCGGGACCCTTTGTGAGCTTATGCCCAATCTACTTTTGCTCTTCGTGCTAAATATGGGGGCTCAGTGGCTTCAATCATAGACCATCGCTCCTCCCTGATTGAGATCAGTGGAATTCACCAACTCGTTGGTAAGAGAAAAAGTATTCCTTCTGTACAGGTCACTATCCATGATGTCTTTCGCACACTTCTTCCAGGCAGCCCACCATATCCCACATCTTTCATCTTCATGTGTGGTATACTTCAAGATTTGATTGAAATCGGTTCTGTGATAAAAATCCCAAACTATATCTACTGATTCGAGAATTTCTTTGCATTTGGTTAAATAATATTTTCTAGCATTCAAGGCGATAGGATTCGGGTACGTTCTTATTTCTTTTTCAGCGTTTTGTAATATCCATTTGAGAATAACAACAGCATAATTAAAGAACTTGCCCGGAACACTCACTAATATTTCTTTGTTCATCAGATTCCATGTCCCTTGGTGTTTCCAAATACGCGTATTTTTTGATAATTCTTCAAGATGTTTCCATACCTCTTGTTTTATATCGTCTGTTATAGAGGCAGTTAAAGTGTTAACGCAGCTTTCTATTTCTTGTTTTGAGACATCCTTCAACATATCTATTGATTCATGAATATTTCATCAGCCAGCTCGGTATTTGCCTCGACAGAGACAATATTACCAAAAGGTGAACGCTTTACTGATTTAGCTTCCAGAAAACATCTGTTTCGTAAGTCATGTAAATCATCTTTAGCATACTCCCTTAATTTGTTAATATTTTCATAAGGTTTGTATTTATGTCTCTCGCGTATTTTTTGCAATAATCTGTTAAGTTCAGCATCTCGTCTTTTTACATCAACTGCGACATACGCTAGAATCTCCTTGTTGTTTTCTGCTGCCAATTTATATTCTTCCGCAGTAGCCGAACTATACTTTTTCTTAAATATTCCTATATAAATATGACAATTCAACACCTCTTCTTTGTAAACTTTGGAGGCGGATTCTGTTCTCGCTCCGGTATCTTCAAATATGAAAACGTCCTAAACTTTAGGAGACAAAACAGATTTAATTATTCTACGTTCCTCAGCGAGTTCATCCGTTTTTGAACTAATAAAAATTCTTAACTTAACCAATTACGTGTTGCTAACAGTTTGGGCTACTTTATTTTATCATACAACTAGATATCAGCCTGCTACCTGAACTGGGGGAGTTCGTGTGCCATCATTCGTCTCTATCTAATTTAGGGATTTGGAGCGAGAGTTCAATGGGGCCAGTGGGATTTGAAGCCTCGGTTCGAATCCATTGTTTGGGATTCTTCATATCACCCTTATACCTGAACTTAAAGATATTCTTTTCTAATTCGATTGTTAACCGTACACATGCAGGATCATTTTTTCCATCGGACGCAGCAAATTAACGTATTTCAATAATATTGTAGTAATCGAGAAAAAACCGATAGACAAAAATGAAAGCCTTGGAGCTTAGTTAAATTATATAAAGCTAGGTAGTTATGACTCGCTAATTTAACAAAGCCTTTTTTTAGAGTTGTAGTTACTTATCACTGATTTTCAGAAGGTGGTAACAGTAGCTGTCGTCGGAAGAATGGTCCATCCGTTCTAAAAGTTGTCTGGTGGATTCAATTTGAGTAGTCTTGCGAAGAGATGGAAAAAGACTAGAGAGAAAGAAACAGAACGAGAACAAGGAGAAAGTTGTCTTTTTTTAGCGTTATGATATGGCTCAGGTTCTATTATTCACAAAGAATCGTGTTATGGTTTGAGGTTGCGTAGTTGAAATTGAAATATCATGAATCTAGATTTTCTGCGATTTTCCAGTATCAAAGGGATTCTTCTACCATTATTATCTTTAAGTTATTTTCGGTTGTTGCTACCAAGTATCAATAACTAAAACAGACCGAAGTGATGGAAACCGTATGGAAGCCTCCGAAGCCGAAGCCTGGGAAGGCTAGTGCTTGCATGCTTTCTAATAATGGACCTGACGAAACAGTGCTATTACTGCTGCAATAGTCACGATGCTGAAAGCAATGTTTTCACAATAAATATCCACAACTAAGTCACACGACCTTCAGTAGCATGCAAGAATCTAACTAGAATTATGTGCGATAGCTTTTGCCGAAGTGCTGAATAATTTTAGAGTAGACAGTAACCTGATAAAAGTGAAACTTCATCCAGTTTCTGGGATTTGAATCAAAAAACGAATTAGCTAAGCCCTTTTTGTTGTTGAATACAAAAACAAGTGTTCGTCCGAATCCAGGATCCTACGTCACCTGCTGGTCTGAATAATAACCTAGAGCTAAATGGATTGCCCCTCTAGTTCATTTGTTAACGCTATTTGCAACTCCTTTCATCTGTTCCTTGGTTTCTTCATATCCATGTTGAATTGTATCCTTAGTAAAGTCAAATATCTTATTCGAAATAGCATGGCTGTCGTTCTTTCGTTCCAATCGTGCAACAAAATCAACATCTACTTTACCCTTCAGCAAATCTTCATATCTTCCTTGCTTGCGAGTTACAAAAAAGACACCTTTAGTCCTCTCATTCAAAATCTTTTGCAGTGCTTCTTTGCTTGCACCACTTTCTTCGGCTAACTTAAGAGTTATGTAACCGATGGGGTTGTTGCTTAATACGTTTTAATCAAATGTAAATAGGATTTCACGGTTTTCGATTTAGCTTAGAAGGGGTATGCATCCCCTTATTGACTTGCAATCGTAAGAGAAGAGGTGGTTATTGGCCT
>JBAVTY010000565.1:0-1852 GCA_049696495.1 Candidatus Nitrosopolaris sp. | reverse complement strand
GAATAAACAGAAACCTGAAAAAAGATATCTGTGCTAACCATAACTATCGGTTGGAAGTGAATTTAACAAATGCAGTAAGAAGATATCTTAGATGTATGGGTAGTTGGCCTAAATTATGATACTTAACTTAGTAACAGCATAGATACAAAATGCGCCTGCACAACAAGATTCTCCGCCTAATGCTAGCCTATAACATTTATGGTCTATGCTTTAGAATGTGTCTAAACTACGTACCATTCATATATTAGAATACAATACAGTCATAATTAATTTGCTATACAAAGTATGCGAAACTAAAGACATAGATAATAATGCCATGAAATCCTTCGTAATAGATACCAATAATGACATACTGATAGGCAAAATAAATGTCCGATGTACTCAGACAAGATAAAACACTTCCTCGATTACCTATTTGACGATCAAAACGAAGGCAAGCCATTGATGCAGAAATACTATCAGAGATACTTTGACATGTACTGGGACCTTCACCTAGGAGTCAGGGCAGAGACATCCCCGCAGGTATTTATGCACATTAAATTTTGTGATTGCTCCAATGCCAAAGCCGCCTGTGCTATGTAGGTGGGATCTGTGATGGTTTGAATTAGCCTCGACGTTCGTTCCTGTAATTAGTAGTACTAGTCCCATTGCTATGGAAATAACATTTTGGGAGGTTTCATTGGGTTTCAAAGTCCCTGACAAGTAAGAATTCTTTGCGATGCTGTGTATATGTATAACAATATAGATGGGTCTCGAATCTTGTCATATGTTTTAACGATCTCCCAAATACTTTAACGCGGGACGAGATATTTGACCCTATTCTATAGGATTATGCTAGACTATGCTACAATTAATGTTATTGAGTATAGCTAAAGAAGCTATAACAACTGGACATCAAAAAAGCCATTTTTATTTTCTATGAATTCATATCTAAAATAACAAGCAATTAATTGCACGGTTTACACGAATCCTAACGTGCCGACCAGTGCGATTGCTTTATTTCCCGTGACAGAAAATTGTACTCTAGTGTTCTGTTTTAGAACTGAAAGGATTAAAACACAGGTCTACGCTCAAGGCAATGAAGAAAATTATGCATAATAGCTTGGGAGTAGATCTTGCCGTCGTTATCGGCATTACGTTAGTAACGTCTTCTGCTGCCGCAGCTATGGGATAAATTATCCTAACAGACTTATTATTGGACTTCTGTGATATTTGTGATATTTTTGCTGGGATACGGGAGACATGATAACCAGCTCTAAGAAAGCAGTGTATACAGCTCTGGTCGGTAATCTTGGAATAACCGTAGCCAAGCTTATCGCAGCTATTCTTACAGGCAGTATAGCAATGTTAGCTGAAACACTTCATTCATTATCTGATACATTTAACCAAGTACTCCTTCTCATTGGAATCAAGACAAGTAGCAAGGCTGCTACGGAAAGTCATCCTTTCGGCTATGGCAAAGAGCAATTCTTTTGGTCTTTTATTGTTGCTACAACGCTCTTTGGAATATCGGGCATCGTTTCAATGCTCTTTGGAATATCGGGCATCATTTCGTTACAGCACGGTTTTAGTTCATTATTGAGTACAATTCATCGCATCCAGAATGTCAATATCAGTTACGCTGTCTTGGCGGTATCTGCTGTTTTTGAAGCAAATTCGTTGAGGGAGGCTCTGGCTTTAGCAAAAGAGTCTCTTGAAGACAAGGGAAAGAAATTTAGTTTTCGGTCTTTGATCAATGAATTTCAGGAAAGTAAAGACCCTTCTATCATTACAATTATGGCCGAAGATTCAACAGCATTGCTTGGTATTGCAATTGCTGGTGTAGGTACTTTCGAATAACTAGAGGAAATGT
>JBAVTY010000564.1:0-13887 GCA_049696495.1 Candidatus Nitrosopolaris sp. | reverse complement strand
TCTCCATTTCTATCATCGACAATGACACGATATGATGAACGGTAACCGAATCTGTTTCTAATCCCCTTGACAAAAAGGAGATGGGCCATCTTCGCGGCGAAAGGCTTGCTGACTTGCCATTTCCTATTGAAGTAAGAGAGAATTTGATCAAGTCAGGGCAGGCATTACCTCATCACATTTATCCAGAGTCCGGCTGGGTTAGTTATTGGATTCGAAATTCAGAAGATATATCTAGTGTTGCAGTTAACCATTGTCACGATAACCGTGCGTGTCATACTTAGCTGTTATACTTAACTGTAGGGCTGTGGAGTACCATTCATAGGCGGCGGAGGATATCAACTGCCGTAATTATACATGACTTTTTTTTCAACTTGCATTGCTTGATTAGTCGTTACGCCAGTAGCAGGGTACAATGACGTTGGCCGCTGAACAGTCAGTTAAGATAGACATACTCTAGATTATCCTCATCCTTAGTTCAATATTATGTTATGAAGAAAAATTATTATAAAATGCCCATAACACAGGATATAGACAGGCATCACAGACTAAACCTTGACGTGGTGTTATAAGTAAACATTTAATCTTAGATAACGGTATGAACATTATTGGTTGGAGGACCTAGCAGCAACAGCAAAACACTTACTACGGATGAATATTTTCAATACTTTTGCAGAGAAATACTTAAGAGACATTATTTTATAAGATCTGCGGCAATTGCCGATCATGTTGGTCATTTAATGGCAACTGCATGCAGACATCGGTTAATCCCGTTGATGACACAGGAGGAATCTTCAAGGGCAGCGGCCCAGGCAGCTATTCGTGCAGCCACACGTAACAAATTCAAGTCAAAGATAGGGGAACTACAATTCTCACTTAGTAGATATGAAAAGTTGGTCAGGGCCACGGTCCCAATTAAGAACGGTGAAAAGGCTAAGTTTTTGTTATTATTAACATTTGATAGCGAGGCAGAAGCCGATTCAATTATTCTAAAGAGAATCCTTCCTTATGTAGTTGAGAATAAGGATTACTTTGTACAATAACGGAACTACAGGTTATTTCATCTAGTAACCAATGAATATATATAACCATGCGCGTGTTTCAAAATACTGGATAAAGATGTGTCTACTAATAATTCGTAGACTGGATTATGACTTATAGAAACGCATGACTAGGTCAATAGATCCAACGCCATTTTTAATTCTGCTATTTCTGATTCGATGGTGTTTTTATCGCTTTCCTCTACCGCATATTTAAGCAGCCTGTCACACGCTTCTAGCTCTGCATACATAATATCTTTCTTATCGAGGCATAGGCTGTGATAAGAATCTATAAGCTGGTACGTCACTATCCGCTTGTTTTTCTCCCTACAACCACATGTCTTTGCTACAATTGTAATAGGTACTTCTGTTTCGGAAATATTCATTGCAAAATCCTCAGACTGAATAGTGTTATCGTACTTATTATCAGTTTCGTATATATTCGTCGAATGTATCACATTATTTTTTGATTAAATGCCTCCTAAAGACTTTCTCTTATCTAATTAGTCTGCGACTACCGATCCCATTCTTTTCTTAATATAGCGTAGTCTTAATATAGCGTCAGCATTATAGTACGAAGGAAATTCCATTAGATATTGTTCTACTTTACTTACTTTCTATTTGTTGGAGTATAGTTCTATATTTAGATCAGTTTTGTTTGTGCTAAATCCGTATCGTAGTTTGATTTAATAGAGATTTATGGCACATGTAGTTCTGTGGATCTTGAACACCGGTTGCAATCTCCGTACGAAAAGAGCCTCATTGAAAGAGTAGTGCATTGACTAAATGACAGAACTGAGGGTTTCGATGAGATGTCAATTAGAACATGCCTATAAATGGACAGGATTATTTGTTTTCATGCTAAAATTTATGGATTCCAAGATTGAAGGGGTAGGGACATCACATGTCACCTACTGAGTCGACCAACTATGTGAACAGATCATGCAATCTGTCCACCTATGGTAGCATTCGGTCTGGTAAAGCCAGGAGAAGTAGGTTGCACGCGTTAATTCACAATTATATAATATATCTTCAAATAATCTTTTGGCGCTTTAACATATGGACTAGGGTGTGCCTACCGCTAACGAAATCAAGGAGCAACTAGAGAAAAATTGGATTAAATTCCTTAACGATAATTCTCCGAAGTTATCGCTAAGGACGCTTTCTGGTGCTACGCCTCCTTCGGTATTTGTCGGACGCTATGGTTACCCTAAAGTGAAAGTTGGACCAATGGTACCACCATTACATGGGGACACAACGATACTGGATAAACCAGAGATGTGGCTTGGCAAAAGTATAGAGGAAATTGTTAATTATCGTTTCTCTCTGGTGCGAGGAGTATCTAATATTGATATTCGTAGCCCGTCTGGAAAATACGTAGAATCTTTACAGGAACTAGCTATGACCAGTAAATCAGTCGAAAGTGAACTAACCTTCGAAAAGACACCTATTGCAGACATAGAACAAGAGAAAGGTTTGGGTTTAGATACTAATTCAGCCCCATTCGGCCCTGTTGCCCCCTTAAAGACCTTTAAAACATCATCCTCAATCTCGGTAGATCAAAGACTAGAAAATGTTTTTTATGACAAGGATTTGCGCGCGGCTGAAGGCATAATCAATCTTTATCAAGGTGGAGTAGAAGTCAGTAGAATCCACCGAGTTCTTAGCATGGGAATGCTAGGATTTCAAAAAAACAGAAGGTTAGTTCCCTACAAGGTGGAGTATTTCAGCAACAGATGATATTATCTCAACTAGTTTGATAAAAGAGATCGAGACATTTCCAACGATTGATTTCTTTAATGTTCATAAACACATTCATTTGGGTAATTATTATTCGGTAATTTTAATTCCAGATGATATATGGAGCTTTGAAATGCAAGAAGCATGGTATGATAATAATGGAAATTTAGGAGTTGGAATAGATTTCGAAAATGCTAATGGTTTAGATCATTATCCTTCTATAGCAGGCGCATATTTTGCTGCCAGATTAGGTGTAACTGAACATCTTTTGAAACGAAGACATAAAGCAGCGGCGTTGATTCTAAGAGAAATTCGTCCAGAATATGTTATGCCTCTAGGAGTATGGCAGATAAGAGAGGGAATAAGAAAAGCACTTGATAGAGAAGGAAACCAGTTTGAAAATTTCCAGAACGCATTATCGTTCGCATGTGTTAATCTATCAGTATCGAAAAGTGAATGGATTAGAAATAGTAGAATCTATAAGAATATGAGAGAACAGATGAGAATTACAGATTTCTTTAAAAAACAGTTTTGAAGAAGTAGACGAGGTGCAAAGATTATTTCAAACAAGAATAGCTATTTATTGAAACCGTGCAGTTACTTTGTAAATCCGGACGGCAGCCTAACCGCGGAGGGTGATAAAGCTGTCGGTTGCATTCGTAATGGATTTGCAGCAGCAGTTGTTGCGACAGAAATATCATTGCCATTCAATCTCACAAAGGCGATACTTAGCGGAGGAGCCGGTTTAACGGGATGCGGTGGAATAGTAGATATGTCCCAAATTCAGAATTCAGACATGCTTCAATATCTCTTACATGCAGCATCGACGTTGAAATGATGATTCTACGGTCAAATTAGATAGATAATTGCAATCTCTGGATACAGAAGCATTGTGACCGGCAACAGCGGAATCGTAGACATAAACGAGGTTCAAAATGTACCGATCATACAGACATCTAGTGGGCAGCACTATCCACTAAACGATCTCATGTATGTTGGACAATTTAACTTAGTTGAAGCTTGTCTATAAAACATAGTTTATCTTACAAGTAATGTCAAGACGTTGGTGATGATGCCGTTTAGTACTAGACTAGTAATTAGTAAAGCGGCCAGAGAAATTGCTGCTCTTGATCTAAGATTCATCCTTATTATCAGTAACTCAATTGGGTTAGTTGGCCTGTTTCATCGTATTTCTTTAATCTGTGAAGAGTATTACCTTTCTTGTTCCAATCTGTAGCATTATATGTATTGCCTAGGGCATCATCATACAGCTTAATTGCTTCCTTGTAAAATCCTCGATCATATGACATATCGCCTTCGAGATTTAATTTCGATAATTTATTCTGGCTTGAAGACTGAATTGCTATTGGTTTGAAGACTGTCTTGACCTCTGGATCGGTGCTTTTCACAATAGTAAGTATTATTTACCATGAAAATATGGTCATCACAGAAAGCTCCACCACATATTTCGCATACAGCTGATGTTCGCTTGCGTGTACTCCATATTTTTCCAAGAGTGAAATGATTGGTACAGAAAGCGATTTCATCTACAATCAATGTATTCGATGCAGCCAATGCTTTTCTGTTGTAGGTATGTTCGCCTGCTTTGATAGTAATAATCCATTTAGGTACAAATATCAGTGGTTTCCTATTGATTTTCACTTCACCGGGTTTTGGTCTAATCTCTATTTTTTGTTCCTTCCTCTTGCCTTTCCCATTTGACGTATAGTACGAAGCTTTTTGGGTGTTCTCGGAAACAACCTTTTCTAATACTTCTTTCTCTGCCATTTTTGACTTCAGCTCATCATTAATAATACCGACCTCGTAGTCACCGTTCAGAACTATTTTATTATATAGTACCGCCTCGACCGTCTTTAAATCGAATATTATCTGGGTGATTTCCGCATTTGTAGTGAAACCCAAATTCTCAGTTCTTCTGGTGTTGGTAATGCGGTGCAATACACGAAACGGAGTGGCCGAATCAAATCGTCTCGGCGGAAATAAAAATTGACCGTTCGAAGCATCAACAATATGTATATCACTATCCTTTACATGATGCGTACCTCCTATCTGATCCTTTCTAGTAATATCTAAAGAATATTCGAAAACGAAAAATGGATGAAATTCGAGTGCAGCACTTGAAACCCTAGTAGCGTTTGGATTTGCAAGCCAGTCAACCTTGATAACATCTTTGTATTCAAGATTGATTGGAAGAGAATAGCCAGTGACAATAATTTCCTCTGTCAAATTTCATTCTGACTAACTGCTATTTTTCCAATGTTCTCTAATGTAGTCACTGGCCTGCTTCGTATTTAGTGCTTGCGTTATATTGAGAGCCCGTTAATAAAATTCGACCTTGGTCTGCCCGCCTTTGTTATCCTGCTGTTCTACAAATGCAGGTTTATAGCTTTTCTGGACCCTGATTCGCGCTACTGTCTTGCCGTCACAATCAAGTGCCTCAACTCTTATATGTTCCAGATATTCTGTTCCTATATGTTTACGGACAATGTTAACAAGGTGTTGCATCCATCCGTCCCAATTCTTTCTATCAGAGAAAGTTTGAAAATCTTCTTCTATGCCTAAAATATTTCCATTATCTTCCACGCCTACAATCAACTTTCCGCCTTCAGAATTCATAAATGCAGCAATTTGTTTTATCTGCATTGCTTTGTCGCCAAGACTATATTTTTCAAAGACTTTGTACAATTCTCGGTTCATACCATCAGATATGCAGCTAATTGATGCTTTCAAGTGCTTCTTCTCATCTGCCTTACTCCATTTATCGATATGACATAGGCTGGGGCATAATTCCATGGATAGGAGGAGAATCCACTTGAACCACAATATAAACGAAGAAGTCGAATATAAATGCGCTGGAAGCTGTTGTCCTAATCCGGGAAGAATCTTACTAGAGATACGATACATCAAAAGACAAGGATACTTTTGCAATTCGTGTGCAGAAGATCTACTGCAAAATGAATTAGCTATCAAGGAGTAAAGCCACGGGTATGACTCATAATACTCTACACGTCACGAAGGGCAAACATTTCCCCTCAGAAGAAAGAAGTCAAGTAGACCAAATCGTTTTGGAATGTAGGGTGACCGATCGATTGCAAAAACAAGTTGATCGTTGGAATCGACGTTTGAAAAACTTTCAACTTAAACTTGAAATGGAGTGTTAGAAATGGGTGTCGGTGATGCAAGATCAAACAACGGCACGAATAATGATGATACCGCTAGGGATAACTGCAAAGGAAACTTCATTTCACTTGATATAAGCGAAAGCTTACAACAACAGCAGATACTTACCGCATTTGTAGTAAATAATAAGACAGGATGCATTATAGCGTCTCTGAATCATATTTACGACAAAAAGACTATCGTTTCTAATATTTACGGAGATTGGATCAAAACTTTAGATGCATTCACTATTAGGGCTAAGAAAAAAGGAGTTTCTGAAGAACATATCAACATGCTTACTGATGCCCTTGACGAGAATAATGAAAAAGTCATGCAGTGCTTATACGACCGAATAAAACAGGAGAACATTGGCAGTGATAGGAATGCTGTTGTTGCACTTGAATTGGTGAGAGACAAAATGATAGATTTGTTCTTAGACGAGGTCAAGGCCCCCTATGCTGTGATCAAAGTCGATGGGCATATAGAAACTGTCCCTATCAAAAGCCAAAAATTTGAGGATTGGGCAGGTGCATTATATTATTACCATGAAAAGGAGCAAGGGCATAACTCAGTTTTGTGCAAAGAAGCAATAGGACGAGTAAGTATGTCCTTGGTTTTGAGGCAATTAACAAAGATGTGAAAACCCTGCATGTACGCATAGCGGCGTTTGTCGATACTGACAACAAAAACCTTGACGAGAATACTGTCATATACGATCTTTGCAATAAAAATTGGGAGATTGTAAAGATAAATCGTCATGACTGGAATATAGAACAAAACTACGACCAAGTCCTTTTCAAAAGATTCCCGATCATGAATCCGCAGGTTTACCCACGGAAAGACTATCCACCAGATATTATGGACCAATTCATAAGATTGACTAATGTTTACGATGATGAGGATAGCAAGCTACTAGCAGAAGTATACCTTGTTTCACTTTTCATCCTTGCAAATCTCCCAAAACCTATGATGATCCCACACGGAATACATGGCTCGGGTAAATCCACATTCCAAGAATATATAAAATTAGTAGTTGACCCAAGCGCTGCCCTTACTACAGCATTTCCAAATAGTTTGCCAGAATTGGTCCAGATTCTATCCCACAGCTACCTGATTTTCTTCGATAACGTCTCAGAAATGTCACAATTATTGTCGGATCAATTATGTCGTGCTGTGACAGGAAGCGGTTTTTCAAAGAGAGGTCTGTACACAAATGACGAAGATTTCATTTACAATGTCAAGAGGGCAGTTGGGAACAATGGCATCAACGTGGCTGCTACGAGAGCAGACCTTTTGGATAGGATATTAAATATTCAGCTCAAACCTATTGACAGACGACATAGAAGGAAGCTAAAAAGTCTATATAACGACCTGGAACGAATACTTCCATATCTGCTTGGGTATATCTTTGATGTGATAGTGAAGGTTCTAGGCAGAATAGGAGAGGTGAAACTAGAGGAGCTGCCAAGAATGGCGGACTTTGCAGAGATAGGAGAATTGATAGCCAGATGTTTGGGTTATGAAGAAGGTACGTTCACAAAAGCCTATAATGCAAATATAGGATTTACGAATGAAGAAGCAATCAATGCGAGTCTAGTAGCTACAGCGGTAATTCGTCTTATGAATACACAGGCAATATGGAGCGGGATGTCTAAGGATTTATTATCAAAGTTAAACGACATGATAAATAGGACACCGGATATTTCATGGATATCTAAGAATAAGGAGTGGCCGAAAACTCCAAGGACATTAAGTGATCGACTGAATGAAGTAATTCCTAACCTCGGAGACATCGGCATAATTGTTCATAGAGAGCATGATAGCCATACGAAGAGTGACAGGATAATGATAACAAATAACAATTATCAGCCGACCGGACTTGTAGCCTACAGGCTAGGCAGAGAAGGATGGATGGAGGTTAATCAGAGATGACAACTTCAGTGTCTAACGCTAACACTCTAGCAAGTGAAATTGGATGCGATTGCGTGGCAGCAGGTAGGGTGTTAAGAACACGTAACACCCGCAGTCGACCCTCGCAAAATATTTACAACTTGCTTTATGATATTCGCAAGACAGCTATTGAAAAATCCATAATAGCTACTATAATAGAACAGACGCCAATTTGTGAAAATATCATTTTCTTGCGGGTATGCGGGGGATTGCGGGGATTAGTTTGAGATACAAAAGTTCGCATTCAGGGAAGAAGAAAGAGACGAAAATCATTTCACTTGAAGAACACTTTCGCAACGCTGCGATTGAGGACGCTGTAAAGAAAGCGCTACCTCCTAGCCAACGAGATTTGTTTGTCGCGTCCAAGTCACTGTCTGGCCTGGGCTCAGATTAATTATTAATTGCTGTTATTGAATTCGATACTAGGGACCGAACATGATTGAATTAAGCCCAGAAGATTTGAAATTTAAAGAGTCCGCAGAATTTCCGGGAGTGCAAATACGTACCAACATTATACGTGCAGCTTCAGATTTGGAGACTCGTAAAATGGAAGTCTATCAAGATCCAAAACTGGTCAATTTGGGAACAACGGGTTTTCTTATGGCAATTTTTTGAGGTTCACTTTTCCCGACAAAGACAAACGCTGAATATCGTGAAGAACTTGGCAACTTTTTATCCCCATATGTGCTTAAGCGTATCGTAGAGTTTGAACGCGATGGCAGATCCGATCTAACGATTGCTGATTGGCTGAGACGAATATCCCGAAAAATTGAGTTGTGCTCAACCGACATAGAAATCAAAAAATCATTAGATGCTATAACCAAAGAACAAATAGAATGGGCAGCCAAGGCTTTAGAAAATACTGCGCGTAAACGAACGTTCCACGGAGAAGACGTAACGGGCAACAGACGTTCAGCTGTTGGTGTATTGTTGGACTTTGTGCCGGTAAATGGCCAACTATGGGACGGTGTAACAGCCGCATTATCAGAAAAGCCGAGCGAGTCGATAAAAATGAGACGCCAGAGTGCCGACAAAGACAAAGAGAATCATGATATTGCCATTCAAGAGCTAAATTTACGTTTGTCCGAGCATATAGTGCGACGAATACGATATTTGGACAGTAGTGAGCGCTTCAGCTTCAAAGAAGTAGCCCAATGGCTTCGATTATTTCTTGGTGATTAGGTAGCCGTACACCAAGAGGGTGCGCATCTGGCTAGTTGCCTCTTGCCAGTTGCTTCAATCAGAGTTAGGATCAGTTGTATTTTTCCATCTAGTATAAAACCCGTCTGCATCCTACCGTCTGGAAGATATCCTATGTCAAAAAGATCCATGTTTGCAATTCCTGCTGGTTTGTCCAACGTTTGCCACAGTGTCGCATAGCAGCCAACACGATTCCGTCGGTTGCTAAAGATAATGCCACTTCAGACAGCGTTGTCGGATTTAATGAAAGTAAAAATCGCGACAAAAGCTAAATACTTGCATTATACGTTCAAATAACCGGACTCGTACGATGTACCGGAAAGTATATAGCTAAGGATGATTATACAAATGTATTATGAAAAGTGTTAGCAGAAGGACATTATTGAAAAGGCGTTTCGAAAAGATTTAAAGCTACCCTGTTGTAAGGACTGCTCTAAATCGTGCCTTGCCACTCATCATTAGATCAAACGCCTCTGCTGACAGGAGAGTAGTAATCCTGGAAATGCCACATCACCTAGTGAGTCTATGGCGAACAATACTACATCACCTAGTGAGTCTATGGCGAGTAACAACACAGGAAATGAACAACAGGAGAGTAACAATACTGGAAATGCCACATTACCTTACGATATCGTAGAAGGTGCTATACTTAGACCAATGCACCCAACGAGATCAACAATTGCAAGTCCACGAGGATAGAATCGTTGATTTTGTTTTAGTCTTAATGCGGACAGGTTTGTAATTGAGTAGTATAAGAGCGTCCCAAAGCTAGACACTGCTACTGCAGATTCAAATGGGAAAAACGAGCTTACAATGGTTGCAATGAGACCAACGAATATGACGCTTGGCCAGGGATTCTTTCCTGGTCCAAGGTATGCTAGTCCTTTGGGCAAATCACCAGCTCGACTCATCGCAAATGCTACACGTGAAACTCCCAATAGGTCAGATAGGGCTTCGTTGAAGGTAGTTAGTAAGGCAGCTGCAGATACTATTGCCGGTCCGATTCCGCTACCAAGAGCTAACAAGGTGGCTGCTAGTGGCGAGGAGGATTGCGATAGTTTAGTCGCCCCAAGTACAGAAATCGCAGTACCCACAACGAATAGGTATAGGAGTGTAGCGGAACCAAGAGGCCTTGGAATTGTACGTCTTGGATTGCGTACTTCTTCGACCAGAGTAGCTATTCGGCTATAGCCAGTATATGCAAATAAAATTAGGCCTGTTGCACGAAGTATGCCTGTAAAACCAGAAGGTGCAAAGGGAACAAAGTTAGCAGGATTACCATGTGGGAAGACAAGAAGTGGGTCAGAATTACGGCAGCTCAGATAGCTATGTGTCCATGTGTACTAGTATTCCCGCTAGGTGATGTGGCATTATTCACCTGTGTAGACCTGTGACAGGACCGAGGCTCTCCTAATACGGAGGACGCGGCAAATTGCCCGCCGGGTAGAAGCGGCACGACATAATGTCGCCATTATGAATTTCTGGCGGCGACACGGCGATTCCGCAACCGACGGATTTAGTGGTATTCCAGAGCATCTGCGTGTAATGACCGGTCACCGGATTATCACCGGGCGGTCCCCCGTGATAATCCTTCTTTTCGGAGAGCCAAAAGTTGAGGTAGTCGGCTGCTTTTCATTCTTATTTATCTGTATAGCCAATATTGGGTCGAAAAAGCTTAACTATACTTTTCATTCTTATTTATCTGTATAGCCAATATTGGGTCGAAAAAGGGAGAGACTGAACTGACTATCATGAGGAATGGTGTACCTAACTCGCCAGAGACCACTTACGATATATTTCCTGCCAGCAGCATGAGCAGCAGGAAATCAGAGATTCTTCTAAAAACGTTGTTGGTAGTGTTGATGATTTTAAAGCTAGAAGATTGGATCTACTATTTTTTTCAGATACCGCGATAATTTGTCCCTCCTTGTCTTCAGCTGCTTTCAACATCAGCATGCCTTCTGTCAAAACAGGCTTTTTATCGATCTTGTTATCTGGCGTAATAGAAGTAGAAGTAGCAACCATCAGTGCAGTACTTTCTGTGCTAGCACTTCTACATTAAATTCGTCTGTTCTCGCTTTCTGAAGTGGAGATTTCGTATGATGTATCAGGATCATGATCATGTATTTGATCTAACAAAACCATCTTCATGTCGCTGCATATGAAAATTAGGAATAGTTTGAGATTGACTAGGTTTTTTGATGACATTATAATGGAACTTAATGAGTCTCAAATTCTTATATAATATAATATCCATCGCATTTATAATGATAGGTATATAACGCACTTGCCGTCGCTACGTTACATGCCGCTTGCATAAAGGAAGGCGAAAAGGTTAGCCAAGCTCAAATTGTAGTCGCAGGTAACACGAGTATTGTGACGCTGAGAAAAAGAGTCCAAGATGTTAGGAAACTCTTCCACACATAATTTCAATTCTCTAATTAGTAAGCATAGGATTTTACATTATAGTTAATACATCTATACAAATTAAAAGGACATTACTTACTCCATATGAGGTCATTCAGAACTGTAAGGATTGGATAAGTGACTTAGTAAGCTCCGCCTTAGGTTTTAACATGATTTCGTCTTTTGTTCCATCCTCGACTACATATCCATTATGAAGAATCATTATTTTATCTGCCATATTGAAAGCTTCATTTGCGTAATGAGTCACGTAGATTGTGGGAATTTTGAGGTTATGAACGATAGCCTTAATTTCCTGTATCAAAGCGAACTTAATGGAGACATCTATATTCGTAAATGGTTCGTCCATAAGGAGAAGACGTGGCTTTGTTAGAAGAGTCCTGGCTATTGCTACCTTCTGCTGCTCTCCACCACTTAGGCTTTGAATATTTCTTGTTAGCAACTGTTCTATGCCTAGCATTGATATCATTTCTTTCGTTTTTATTAGAAACTCGCTATCTTTTCGATTTTGCAAACCAAATGTGACGTTAGAAAAAACATCCAAATGTGGAAATAGGTATAGTCTTTGGAATACGTATCCTATTTTTCTCTTCTCTAAAGATATTCCATTTAACAGAATTTTATCAAGAAAAATTTTCCCTTCATCCGTTTGCAATATACCAGCGATTAGATTAAGGAGAGTAGTCTTTCCTGATCCATTCCTTCCCAAAACTACGAGTATCTGTGCGTCGTTAACTTCCAGACTTAAGGGACCAAGATGAAAATTACCCAGCCCCTTGGACAGTCCTTCAATTGTGATCATGATATTGCTCGGTAGGGGAAATTAAAGTTGTGTTTGTACGTCCCCTAAGATTCATAATCCAAAACCAGAATGCAAGCGAAGCAAACGAGAATACTAGCACAATTAGGACTCCAGGCATCACAAGCTTAAGTCCACCTAAAGCATTATATTCCCACAGCTGGATTGAAATAGTCTTTGGATTATACGCGACCATCACGTTAGCACCAAATTCGCCAATGGCTCTAATCCATGCAAGGCTGATTCCTGCTACTATCTCCTTTGCAGCTAATGGAATAGTGACAGTCAAGAATGTCATAGCAGCTCCTCTACCAAGAATTCGAGAAGCATATTCATAATTTATGTCGACTTTTTCTATTCCAGCAGAGGCGGTTAAAACCACAAATGGAGAGATCACATAGACCTGTGCTAACACAATCCCTATTGTTGATTGGGTTAGTCTGAAACCTGCATGTTGAGCCATCATTCCCAAAGGTGAATCCTCTCCGTAAATATTAACAAGCAAAGCTCCAGAGATAAGTGGTGGTATGGCCAAAGGTATGGCTGTAGCTACTCTAAGCAGTTGAGCAGCTTTGTATTTGCTCCTAGCGATAAGATACGCGAGTGGCAATCCAAGCACGATACATATGGCAGTTGATGCTGTTGCAGTCTCCAAACTGAGTAGCATTGCGGATGTAGTTTGAGAGCTTAGCAAAGATGTTAAATCCAAAGTGTCAATTCTCGAAATTATTCCAAGGATCGGAAGCATAGTATAAATTACAAGAATTGAGGCTAGTCCCAGAATTAGAATGGTGAATAACGACAATATTTCTACAACATCTCCAACATTTAATGCAGACTAGAATGCCTCTGTCATTTGATAGCTAGAACTGATATTTCTTCTGGTATTGCAGTCTTATTTCCTCCTGCAGTAGGTGGTAGCAAACTAAAACCATCATTTCGAAAGATCTTTATTCCCTGGTCAGAAAACAGAAATTTGACAAATTGTATTGCTCCTTCAGTATTTCTAACAGTATTTGGAATAGTAATATCAAATACCATTGGTTTACCAAAGTTTAAAGCTCCGTATAGTTGTGTGCAACTGGCTTGCTTGTAATAACTTGCAAAAGTTGGATCGCCAAGATTTATCTGTGGAGGGAGACTTATGAATGGGAATCCTCTCTCAACAGCCTCATGTTTGTATGCTGGTATTGCATCGGCTTCTCCTGTTTCTAACAATGTTAATAGAAGTTCTTCTGGACGCACTTGATCTTGGTTTCTTTCTCCTTTTAGTATTGAGGAGCTCAATCTAGAGTTATGATATAGTATGCCAGCAAGCTTGGTTGCGATAACGGTATAGCAACCTTTTGGATCTAGCAATGGATCTGATCGTAAGAATCGCATCCCCGGTTTAGCAAGAACCTGATACCACGGTACGGCTCCTGTCTTTGCTTTTTCAAAATCTGCTGCAAATTGACTCTTTGGATTATATGCGATAACCAACTCATCAGATGCAAAACCAATATACCATTTTGCTAATGAAGGATTATTGTCAATAAGCTTAGTTATTGGCTTTTC
>JBAVTY010000563.1:0-2414 GCA_049696495.1 Candidatus Nitrosopolaris sp. | reverse complement strand
AAAGTCTGGACTTTTTATTCTAACAGTAAATGTTGAAATTAGGCACCATTGATGACGTTTCAGTAAGCTATAATACACATGCTACATATCAACTACACATATGAAGGATCTATAATCTGAATTTCATGTAATATCTTATCTGAATTGACAACGGCCTTAAGCATATCTACGATTCCTTGAGATAATGAGGGTAAAACTTCCCATACTTCACCACCATAATCTACAGGTTTTCCTTTCGTAAAGGTAACCGTTATTGTTTTTCGCCAGGTTATCTTGTCATAACCGCTATCATGGATGCCGTTCTGATGCATCAACGCATTTCGTACCTTCCGTAGGATGTCCATAAGATCTAAGTATCTCCCTAGTGGAACTTTCTTTAATCCCTCCTGTAAGAAATAGGAACTGAAATTAGGGGGAATTGTATCCATAACAATTTATGTAGAAACCTTTCGACATTCGTAAATACTAATATTGAAAACACCTTTTCACTGGCAGATATTATTATGATATAAAAAAGCGTAGATGGCTTCTCTGAAAAGAGAGATTATGGATAGGAGGACATGAATCGAATAAATGTCAAACTATCCATAACTTTCTCTGTTCTTTAAGCCAAATCTACACAGATTATTATCATCATATCATGGATAAATAGGCTTACGAACTGTAATACTGTATTTCTAACAGGTAAGATTTATTCAACTGTGAAATAGTCGAATTCTATCTGTTACTGCTGCAGGAAATATTCTCAGATAATTTAATTCAATTCAACTAAAAAAAGTATGAAATGTCCAAACAGACCTATCTCCTGATACCAGTTTCTATCCGTTCTGGCCTAGATCTTGACTTGGCACATTGTTTGCTAAATCTTGACTTTCTACACCGTTTGCACGGAAACCGTGTCCAGCATTGTTAACTGCTGTATTCAGACACACCACCTGTTTGTCTTTTTGGTTGTGGTCTTGGTTGACGCCGTCCATCGTCATCGCCCATGGTGCTTTTTGGTCGTCGTCGTTGCCTTGGGTTCTAGCGTCTCCTCCATTGGCGTTGCCGGCGTGGCCGCCATTAGAATTTCCGCCATTAGCTTTTTGATCGATGTTTGCCTTGTTCGTACTAGTAAGGTCACCTACATCCTTCCCACCTTGGCCGCCTTCACCGCCAGATCCAGCTGCGCCGCCTGACCCTCCATTTCCACCTTTGGCAGCTACTTTACTTGGTGGTGGTGGGGGTGGTGGTGGCGGTGGCGTGGGTGCCGTTGGATTGATACATCTGTTGGTTTGGCTGATTGTTTGTATGATATGTTTATGGACGAAGAATCCTCCTCCACAACCACCACAGCCGCCGAAGCCGAAGCCGCCGAAGCCGCCCAAGCCGCCCCATGCTAATGCGCGTTGTGCTGGTACTGTATATGCCATTGTCGATAGACCTGCTGCAGCAATTAATGCTACAACTACTGTCGTTGTTCGGTTCATATTTCTCGAAACTGATATTACCTTTCTCACTATATATCGGATGCTTCACAGCAACTGCTAAAATTATTAGAGAGATTGCGGATATATTGATACACTATAATAGCATACGCAACAATGCTGGTTAGAATTCTCTCTCCATGTTATACCTGCGAATTAATCTTAGAACGCAGAAAGTAGAAGGTAAAAGTACAGTGGTAAACAAAAATCTAAATGATACATCTTAAGGGCCGGTTTTTCCCTGTTACCAGAACCAAGAAATGGCCTCCATCCTAGCTATTAGAGAGAGACAGGCATGTTTTGTATTATAGACTTCTAGATGTTAGGTATGATTAGTATATCGATATGCTTGACATGACGTATATGCACATGACGTATATACAGAATATGATGGCGCTGATGGCTAAAAGAATAATTTATCATCATAGAAAAATGATGATAACGGTGTCGTAAAGACGTCTAAAGCGATCTTATGTGACAATACTAGCAAATGATCACTAGGGCGAACCAGCGTTATTTGAGAGGTATTATGCAGTATCATATGATATTTAACTAATATGTCAGCCTATGAAATACACATGTTTACAAAAGGATTATACTTCAAGCATTGTGTATATCAAACATTTTCAGATATAATTATTATACATCTGCAACCTTCCATTTGTAAGGCATTCTATCCAACAATTTTATATTCTTCAGTCACTATCTCGATTAGTATGTTCGAAAGTATAGCATACATTGGACTTGGTTTTGCAAGCACCTTCCTTTCACTTGAACTGGGTTGGCACTTCACAACCTGCAAATACAGATCACTAAAACCATGTCTTTACAACCAAATTGGCATTCTAAGTTAAAGGCCTCATTAAGAAGCCCATCTCACACCTTATAGCATGCAAGAAGTATGACGAAAAGATTACAACCATATTTATGTGTAAAGCTTATGATGCC
>JBAVTY010000562.1:0-2201 GCA_049696495.1 Candidatus Nitrosopolaris sp. | reverse complement strand
AAGACATAAATAATTCCCCAGCCTCAACTATTTATCTTACCTTAGCTGTTCTCTACCAGCAACTTTTATGGTTCTTTCCTTTGCTAGTATTACTGCAGTTATGGCTATATAGACAACTTGTGCTAATTCACATACCATATCTAGTGCCTCAACATCCCCACCTCTTCCAGTAACAGGATTGCCAGGGAATCGAGTTACTACATAGAGTATTATGAAACCTACATTTCCTGCAATTCCTATGTAATACCATGGTCTTCCCCATCTCTTTATCATTGGCAATATCCAAAATATTTGTGCAATTCCAGATCCTATAAAGAATACCGTAATTGGAGAAAGTCTAGGCATCATGGAATGCGAAAATGGCATATACAGATGCACTATTCCAGCTATTGCAGTAGCAATTGCAGCAACAACAAAGTAATATTGGTAGTTGTGAAACGAGGATCTCTGCTGTTGCTTACTATTATTTTTTGACATTAGACTGTTATATCACACATAGTATATATTTACTACTTCCCTATGTAGATTGTATTCTTGGACGTTCAGGATCAATGCAGCGTGTATATTTCATAGCATAAAGTCAGTGTGCAATATTATCGGTTTGATTATATTGATTGTTTTTTTTTGTTCTCTACATCAAGGTGATTTCATTGCTCTTGTCTCTTCCCGAATTACAATGGAGATTATCTAATATTTTGTGCAATTCCTTGTGGCAAGTCTATTGTATGTGAAGAAATAACCTCAAGGTCAAACCTTATGTCTTCTCTCGAGTATCGTAGTCATTTACGCAATTTCTTTGTCTCCTTTGCCAATTCATCCAGGATGGTTCTGTTCCTACTCTACCGCAAATTAAAAAGAATCTAACCTTAAATCCATATTTATCTAAAATGGGTTTAGCATATATCAACTGACTTTTGCATCCATCATCTAAGTTTATCATCACTACTTTAAAGAAATAGCCCGAAGGTTCACCTGGAAATAATGCTGTTGAAGAAAGTTGTACACAATGAAAAGATGATCTTCTGGTATCAAAGTACTATTCTAAATTCTCCAATCTAAAAAGCTCAATAGCCAATTATTTATAGAACAAAGCGAGACATGACATGGAGCTAGACATAACCAAATAGTTAGCAAATTCTATTAATATCATACAAGTATAGATTTGTCCTTTAGGGCTTTTTCCATCTTATCTAATCCAGAACCATTCGCAAGTCCTGAAATATAACCATCAACTGCATTCTTAAAGTCATGGAAATATCGTTCAATATAGAGTGTATACTCTTTTGTAGATGGATTAAATACAACTCCACATTTGCCGCCTTTGAATTTGATCTTAACACTTTTGCTAACGAGATAGGAATGAACAAGACCACATCTAATATCCCTGTAAATATCACACGATGATTGTCTACGGTGTTGTTGATAGCGTGTTCCCAACATATCAAAGAACTCTTTAAAGCATTTTTTTTATTTGGTAATTGATATGTGTTAACACCGGAGGCCGAAGTGTGGCCAGATTCTCCTTCATGAAATGGCTTACAAAACTTACTTTTAAAGGCGAAAAAGTTTGACGGAAGTACAATAAACACCAACAAAACAAAGGATGGAAAATTATCCTCCGCCTGCCCCAAGTCCACCACCTGTTGACTCTACCTCCCATTCTTGTAATTCCTTATCTTCTTTGGATTTGGCCTTGGTGATTGGTTTCAACGTCTCTTTTTCTATATCATCTCCTGTTACTTTCTCCTCTTTCTCATTTCCTTCTTCCATACCAAAAGGGTAGTGTACATTATAATATACATAAGTTGACACTCCTGATACCTACATTCAAATGGTCAGATAGCTATTACTCTATTACACTGTCCAAGTAGGCAAGGGATGACGTTAAAACCATGGAAGTCACACCAAATTATATAAAAAAGATGCCTATAGATCTTTTAGAAAATAATGAAAGTATTAGCCGGGGAGAATTAGTCCGTCCACGTTGATGATGTACAACAGATCTCTTGCGTAATTAACAGCTATAATCGATTTACGACGCAATTCTTAACTATTTTCCTACAATCCTTAACCATTTTCCTAAAGTGAAATCCTATTAGACTGCATAACTCTCAAGTTCACTAAACCAGACACAATATCGGATGCATTGTTATACCTTTTTAATCTGTTTCTGAACTTAGTACCCATTATTCCAAACTTTT
>JBAVTY010000561.1:0-2776 GCA_049696495.1 Candidatus Nitrosopolaris sp. | reverse complement strand
GCATGAGTATATATAGCCATACTTCTTGACAGTCTAGGAAACCACACAGGGGCTGTAGAATATTTTGATAAAGTGTTGGTGATGATCCAAAGTATGTCTTAGCACTAGTTGACAAAGGTGGGGCACTTTACAATCTAGGAACCTATACTGGGGCTATGGAATTTTATGACAAAGCGCTGACGATACAGCCTGATGATACTTATGCATTAAATAGTAAAGCTGCGGCACTTTCCAATCTAGGAAATTATACCGGAGCTACACTTTATTATAATAAAGCATTGGCTATAGAAAAAAAACACATAAACTAATAAAGATGTGATCTTTGACAGATTGGGAAACTATGCCATTCCCGGAACTGCAACTATTACCGATGCTTAAAGTCTTGCTAACGACGCCAAAGTTTATCATATGAATGTATCGCAGACGTCCAACATTGTGTCACAACGTCTTCGAAATATTTTTCCTTCTATTCTCCTAACAGGACAATGCAAACAAAAACCAAAACAATTGCAATGATTCTTCTTGTAGTTACTATTACTTTGATATGTTTGGGTTGTCAACGTGATATCACATTCTAATCAAGGCTAATTCTACAACCATTCCTATGTCTGCAGCAAGACAGTTCAGTCTAAAAGAAGGAGACCGCCTAAGATGGGAAATTCAAACAAAACAGGACAAACTAATTATTGTGGTAAGGCCAATTGCGAATTAGGACGGAATGTCAGAAAAAGGAGGGAATCACATGATAAGTACGTCAATAACTTAAAGATGTGTATATTTGATGAGATATGGATCAACCGCGTCTTTACTTATCTGCAGGGCTATTTCGAGAAGAATAATGATCCGCATTTTTTGGCTATCGTTAGATTGTTACAAGCAGTCGCTAAACGCTATCGCAGACCGGAATTTGGTGTTTAACTTTAGCATTGAAAACAGACCTGGAAAAAAAAGACAGATAGCGCAGAAATAAATGAAATCATGAATCAATTACGTGGTGAAATTCATCGTATAGACAAAGATACTAAGGAATTAAAAGCATTAAAACCAATATTGAGGATCTTATTAGAAGATTCTCGTAGGTTAGTTGATAATGGATGCCTTACGTGCTATGCAAGATAATGGAATATGCACGGTCACTGAAGCGATTGAATGAAGTATTATATGAGCACTTACATGGGTTCAATTTTATACAGCATCAGATATACTGAAAAGAATAAAATTACGCTTCCTCAAAAGGATGAACTATTGGAATTACTTATTAAAACTGACAATTGTGCCAAAATGATTAAAGAAAAAAAGATACCACACACACCATTCGATAGATCCGTTTATTGTCATCGTGGGGGTTTATAAGCCATTGTCGCACTGAACGTGCGATGTACAAAAACAACCGTCACAGCCGACCTTATAGTTTGCTGTCGTTTTTCCACGGTGAATTTTACCAGTTATAATGTCCTTTTTTGAACCCTTAAACTTAGTTATTATGAAGTTAAACCAATTTCGTATAAGGGATATCTCTCATACGAGGCTATTATGAAAATAACTACAAGAACACTGTCTGTATGTGTTCTTTTGGCAATAGCATTTGCATCATCAACTCTCATAACATCATCTAGTTTTGCAGCATCCAGTTCACATCATCACCGCCACACGTATACTAGTGCAACCACCATAGGACCAACTAGTCTAGGAAGTGTGCATTGTGTATTTGGATGTCCCCTTGGGAATAATATTATGGGGGTAGTGGTACATCAACTAATCAACTATTTTTTGTGGAGTTATCCATGAGAAGCATCATTATTCGAGTATGATAGTAGTCATCTGCTATGAACCAGGTTTGGAAAGAATTTGAAACTTACTAGTTATTTTCTTCCATTGACATTTCAGCTTCTCTTCTATAAGTGAATATTTATCAAATACAAGACCCAAAGATGAAATCCATCCTTCTCCTACCAGTATCTAAACTCAGAATTCCGTGAACTGTTGAAAGGTTACTATGGGGAAGGTTTTCCTGTATTTTCAGTGGGATGATCAGATCATAAGTTTGGAATCCTCTGCTATGACTAATCGTAATAATATCTTGGGCTAAATCGTAACTTGTGTTGTACTTCTACGTCCTTGAAATCTAAATGTAGGTATCTGAATAATTATCTATGGACAGTAGGAAATGGACATCATCCGGAGAATTACTTACTAGCTATCAAACACTTTACCCTCTAACTCCATGATAAATTACACCTTCTACGTGATCTCACTATATCTCTTGAAACAGCTTGATTTATCTTGATTGCCAATATCGCCAGGAGGTTCGATTATAAGCTAACAGAACTTATGATTTGTATTTTATATCACTGTGTATTGTATTTTATTATATTATAGCGTGCCAAGCCTTGCGAATCGCTTCTCTTAATGCATCGTACACCTCAAGCTGCTTCCTGTCAGATTCATTAGAGGGTATAGTTTCTAGTAATTTTCTCTTCTGATCTTGGATCATCAAATCAACAGAATCTAGAATGCCTTTAAGTTCATTTTTATCCAATTCAATTGTTACCACTTCTGCCGATTTGTCGATTTTTAATGTCCTTGCCATTTCCTGTGCTGCAAATATTATATTTAAAGAGTATTATATATTTGGTTTTATCACTGAGATTATGGTTTCATTCTTGTTTCGTTGACCATACAATAGTTTGGAATAGCCACGTTTCATTTGTTTCCTGTATCTTCCATGTGTCTTCCATATTGGGACATTTTCATATCGAGTTGGTATTATGCTGAA
>JBAVTY010000560.1:0-1791 GCA_049696495.1 Candidatus Nitrosopolaris sp. | reverse complement strand
CCGGGCTAGAGGACTTGCACAGTTCAATCAAGATAATTGAGTCAAATTTAGATGAGGCTACCCCTTATATCTATGGGAGTCTCACAAATATACTCCTTAGTGGACTGTGGATAGCAGTGATCATGTTAATATTTGCTGCGATGAGGAGAGGTAGATCTAAACTCAAGGAATATGAGACGACCTGAATAAACATTTGGTGATCGACGACCTCGAGCCATTCCACGCACACATCATATGTACTCAAAATTGATCAGTTGAATTGGTAATAGGCCTAGTGTTTAACCGTACCAGATTTTCCATTCTATGACTAAAACAGAATATTTTTGATAGCATAGATAAGATCTGATTTGAATGTATACAGATGCGTTAGAAAAATTGTATTCTAAAAAAATATTAAAACTAGCCATATGATATTGACAAAGTATATGCAGAAACACGATAACAGAAGAAAGTTTAACTTACTAGACAGGTTAAATGTTCAACCCGTTATTGCAATAAGAAATAACGCATCTACAGGAGCAAGAGGATGTCAGTTAAGAAGGGAAGAAGTACTGCTTGATGTTTTAATGAGTGAGATGAGGTTCTCTTCCATTCTAGTGGAAGGCCGGGTGAGAATGGCTTAATACTAGGAACAGAAAGATTCCCGCAACAATAACTACTGCCGCAATCATTAGTAAATGTAACTTCTCCATTTTATACACTCTCTCAGGATTGTGTGCGTTATATAAATTTCACGCACACTAAAGATATAATTCGGAAGTTCCATCATAATATTCGATATTTAATCACTTTATTCAATATGCATAATTATACATAAATACAAAATCTATATATGTTCCCGCTACGCTTAACTAACATCAACAGATGGCAAATACTACAGATAGGATGTCTAATAGTTCTTCAGTTGAAAATACAGTCACTTCATATATCAGAAATGTCAGTACAATGAACGATTCAACGGCATATCAATATCTTTCAAGGTTGGACGATTTTAAGAGATTTATAGCAAAAAAATACAATAATCGTTTAAGTATAGATAACCTGTTAATTGAAATAACAAAAAGAAACCAGGATCCATACGATCTTCTCAATGGTTACGCGGCGCATTTGAGAAATTCAAATATTTCCGCACTGACTTTAAAGCAACGCGTTGTGACACTAAAGAACTTTTTTGAATATTGCGATATTGATATTAGCCCACGCAGATTCAAGTTAAAGGTAAAACTTCCTAAAGTAGTTAAAAAAAAGAAAGAAGCCTTATCTAAAGAAGAGATTATTGAAATATTAAATGCGTGTGATAATATTCGATTAAGAACATACGTAATATTACTAGCAACTACCGGAATGCGTGCTGTTGAAGCATTATCTATTCGTATTAAGGATATAGACTTTGATTCGAATCCTGCCATCCTTTTTGTGAGAGGCGAATTCACTAAGACTAAAGCTGATAGAACCATATTTTTAACAGAAGAAGTTACCCAACAGTTAAAATCGTGGTTAGATTACAAGCATCGAACTAGAAGGGTATGCCACCAAGACAAACAAAACGGAAAAATCCTAACAGAATATCGAACACCGGATAAAAGAGATACTGACTTGGTGTTTGCAGTTTACCAAGATAATAACGCTCCGAATCCTAATTCATTGTATGGCGATTTGTCTAGAGCATTTGCAAGGACATTAGATCGTTCGGGAAAAGGAAATAGGGAAGATGGTAATCAAAGGCGTAGAGAGATAACCCTTCATTCTTTTAGACGATTTGTGAAGTCTACAATATCAGATCTTGGATAT
>JBAVTY010000559.1:0-5424 GCA_049696495.1 Candidatus Nitrosopolaris sp. | reverse complement strand
CTTGCATACTTATCAGCAGAATGCTTCCAAAGAGAAAGCTCTCTAAGTCAAGAGAAAATCCTCCTGCCAAACCTATTAGTACAATTCCCATTGCAAGTCCAGAGGACATCATTACAGCAACAGCAGCGTCAGGGGGAATTTTCGTAGATTGCCTTAATTTAGTAACTCCTAACGATGCAAGAACAGAGACTACTAGTGCAGTCCATATCGGATAGGTATTCGTAAACAAACCCACAGCTATTCCGCCGAAAGCTGCATGGGAAAGAGCATCGCCAAATAATGACTGTCTTCTCAATACGAGAAAAAGTCCTACTACTGAACAGGTTACTGCAATTATGACACCTGATAAAAGTGCACGTTGCATAAAACTATATTGAAGGATTTCAAGAACCATTTTTGGTTTAATATTATGGGTTCATTTCCTAGTGAGGGGCGTCTTCCTGACTATAGCCTGAATTGAGATTCTTGTCTTGATTTGAATGAGAATGCATATGTAATTGCATACTCGATTCAGAATACATTCGAATCAATTTAGTGTTGCCAAAGAATTCACTAGTATCGCCATGAAAGAACATGGTTCTATTAAGACACATTACCTTATTTGCTATTTTATTTACTGCATCTAGATCGTGCGAAGCCCATATAATAGAAATGTCGTTTTTTTGATTTAGGTTCTTTACCAGCGTATAGAATTTGTTCTGTGTCTCCACATCAACACTTGTTGTGGGTTCATCCAAAATTAACAACTTCGGTTCGTTGACTAGAGCTTTGGCAATTAGCACCCTCTGCTGTTGTCCACCTGAAAGTTCACCTATTCTCTTGTGGTTCTGATCCGAAAGTTCAACCATTTTGAGAGCAGAAGCTACTTTCTCTTTTGAAATATTTTTTTTTCCAATCATCCCTAATGAAACAATTTCATCTACCGTAGCAGGAAACGCTTGTTCGATTGATTTTTGCTGTGGAATGTAACCTATGTTTCGAAGAATGGAGTTATTCTTTCTAATGTCCTGACCGAATATTTTTACCTCACCTCGGTAATCCTTAAATAAGCCGAGCATACAACTAAAAAGAGTAGTTTTACCAGCGCCGTTAGGTCCAATAACTCCTAACAAGTCTCCTTCATTAACGCTAAACGAAATATTGTTTAGTACACTAGAAGAACAAGACTTGAAAGTAACTTGATAGGTATAAGTGAGGTTCTTGACCGCCACCACTACGTCCTGCATTGGAGCCCCTCCTTAAGAGCGGCAAGGTCTTGATACATCTTTTCTATATATCCAATGCCTGCCTTTTGTTCTGTTGCGTTTATGCCTTCTATAGGACTTAGTACTATTACTTTTGCGCCAGGAATCTGTTCTGCTATGGCTTGAACTGATTTAGGATCAATCAGGTCTTCAGAGTAAATTACTTTTAGTCCTAAATTCTTTGCAAGGGTCACTACTTCTACTAATTTTTGTGGAAGTACTTCTCCACTTGGTGTAAGTCCTTCATGTATAGGGTGCTGAGTTAAACCATATTGTTTGGCAAAATAGGCAAATGCCAGATGAAATGGTATAAAGTCTCTTTTTGCACAGTTGGAGCTTGTGAGGTTGCCGCTAAAAGCATTATTGAGCTTATTCAATTCTCCTATAAAATTTTGGGCGTTCTGATTATAATATTCAGTATTCTTAGGATCCACTTCGTCTAAACCATCTCGAATGTGTTGAATTTGCTGAATAGCAAGTACTGGGTCCAGCCAGATATGTGGATCGTTAGATCCTTTAATCTCAGGATCATTTGGATTTGCTAATAGATTTATGCCTTTACTTGTATCAACTGTATTCTGCGGAGTGAGATTGTGTATCCAAGGTTCTTCCATAGACGCACCATTATAAACCAATAGATTTGCCGAGTTTGCTTTCTGAATCTCTTGTATTGTCGGATCAAAATCATGTGGTTCTGCACCAAAGGGTATAAGTACTGACACATTAATTCTATCTCCTCCAACTGCCTTAACAAATTCATAAATTGGATAGAATGATGCAACCACATTAATTTTGGCTTGACTAGACTGTTGACTCATGTTATTCGTAGTGTCAGTATTTCTTGAATTCATGGTAAGGCTATTCCAGTTATTAGATTTGGTTTTATTTGTACTTGCTTCATTTACAGAAGCGAAATTTCCAGCAACCACCTTCAAAGGTGCTATGGCTCTTGCTGTTGTCATTGCAAATAGTAGAACAGTAGTCAATACAACTATCAAAACTTTCAATATTTGATCCATAGGTTCGATCACATTGTTATTAAGATATAAATCTTTATTATTAATAATTAGCCGAGAGTATATTAGTATGTTATTAATGACAATAGATAATCCACAAATTACATAATAATAATCAGCATAAGTCCCAGTTAGACTATTATATCAAAGCTATTAAGGATAAGAATCGAGCTTTACTGGCAACAACACTGAATTTGTTCGTCTTTACTTGTTGTGGATTGCCGTAGGTCCGTTAATATTTGACTATTATCTAGATTGACCTTTTTCTTCTTCTATCAATTAAGACCCACCTAGTTACCAGGGCTATCCCAAAAATTGGGAAACTAGCTATGAACACATACGGAAACATTGCAATATAAATCGAAGCATGAAATATTTCCATAGCCAACATGATATTCTTGTAGGGCATTTATAATTCATTATAACAGGAGTACCCAATATCCCGTATAAAGAATGGTAGTACAACATACATCCAACATGTTTTAGTCGCTAACTTCGACAATATTTTGTTCGATTTTTTAATCATGACGAATATCGTCGTAATTCTCGCATCTGTCTTTTACTCCAATATTACTCCATATCCAGGGGACTTGCCATTCCGATCTCCACGATAAGTCTGTTTCAGCCAATCAACTAAATCTAAAACTGATTTTACTCTACCATTTTCAAAGACGAAAAGTAAGGGAAGGCAATACAATCTGCGCAGTAGACGACATAGACTGAGTCACCGGTGTTAGGTTTCGGATATCGTGATCCTAATCATACTACATCGGGGCGTTGTCCCATAAAATTCAGTACGCTCGCTCATCCATAACATGTATTCTAAAAATATCCTTGTGCGACCGATATTTCTCGAGAAACACAGCAGCTCTTACAATAAGAAATGAAACTAACACTAAAATTGCCTAACAATGGCTAGCATGGCATAATTAGATCTATGATCAATAGAGAAGATGTCATTGTCTAAGTAGATAAAGAGACCTTGGTGCTAGTAGCAAGTTAGAGCTATGTCGTCGACTTTTTAATGTGTATGATTTCCCAACATACTGTACCAGGAGAAAATGTTCTATTCCATTCTAATGCCAAGTTCTTCAATAAACATTGTTCCTGCGAAGGGAGCGATTTTATTCATCACTTAAATAACTCCCTTTAAGGGAGTAAGGCTTATCTCTATCAACAATTCAATAAGGATGATTGCTAAAAGGTTGTTGCTAGGCAGTAGAAAGTTGCTCTTGGTAGAATTCAAGGTAAGGTAAAAGATGAGCCCGTATACTTTATTCTATCCATCATATGCCATCACGATGATACCTGCTTCTCATCATGCTACTACTAGCGCTCTACCCACATCGCTATTATTATTTAGTCTTGTAGTGACTATTGCCTCAATCTTTTTGTGCTCTGTAATATCCTTGTATTTTTATAGGACATACCGATTTTCTGGATATAGATATCTTTTAGGCTTACCAACTGGTTTTGCAATTTTAGCAATATCTTTTGTTTTTGGGCATCTAAATGTAGCCTATTTCTACTCTCACGCTAATCAATCTCTGGAAAATATATTCCTTTGGATACAGCTCGCTCTTCGATCAGAAGGATTTGCGTTCATAGCTCTTTCCTACATGCTGAAAAACCGCATGGGTTCTACTACTGTTAATGGGTTATTACCAGCTACTTCTAGAATATGGTTTTCGCCCCATAGCTTGATCAATTCTAATGCTACTAAAATCAGGGAAATGATAGTTGCCATTTTACCTATGAGTTTAATTTCTATCCCATTAATGGTTACCATTTCTGCTTTATTTGTTCAACCAATACTCAACGATACCGAGGTTAAAGACATGAGTATCTACACCACAATATTTAACATTATGGTTTTAGGATATATCTTCATCAAATCCCTAAAGGCCCTAGTGGGGGCTGCTAATATTAAATTATTATACATTCCAGCCGCTTTCGCATTGCTCTGGCTTGAACAGTATTCATTAATAATTAACTATTTTGATAATAACCAGTTTGCATTCATTGGATCAATAATTGTTAGACTTGTTGGATTGAGTTTGTTTGTCTTTGCAATATATCATTGTTTAGCTAGTATAAGGAGAAGAGAAATGGAGATTGAGACCTAAGTTATGAGACAAGAGAAGAGACACAAGCTCCAACTCTATTATGAGATACTAGTCGCTATTGAAGGGCATATGAGCAATAATAATGAGACGGCTGCAAGACCAACTCATGTTCAACATACTAGTAGGTTGTCATACGACAAAATGATGAACCACTTCAATGAGCTAGAAGTGAAAGGTATGATAATATATCGTCGGAGTAATACTGACGGATTGATATCGATAACTAATAAAGGTAAGCAATTCATAAAGCAATATAACGAACTTATGATTCTAATTGAAAGTGCTGGATTATGATGATATTGTATATTGTATATACAGACTCTGGTCCAGATTCGATCTTTGTATAGAGAATTTGTTTTATAGGAATGCATTGGAAGGAAGTGGACAGCCGCGATGGAACATGTATAAATAATATACGACCATCTGTGGAAGATAGAACAATATAATAGAAATGGAGATGAAAGCCATTGAAAATTGATGATATAGAAGAGGAAGACGAGGATGAAATAACGAGAGAACAATCAAAAATGGGAAATGACATTCTTTCTTTTTTGGAATAGTGTGAACACAAATAATGAGAGCTTTAGACAAGATTAATAAGTATAGCAAGAGAACTCGCCTTCAACTAAGATCCTCATAATAGAAAAAAAATTTGATGTTGCTCAACAAAAAAAGCCAAAACATTTTCGTTCATTGAATTTTTCAAAATTGGAGTATTAGTAACACTAGCACTAATTGAATCGCATTAATTAGTAGTGGAATTTAAAAGCAAACGATCATCAACATTCTTCGGAGTATTTGGAGGTTAGAAGTGATGGTTCAGTTCTCTTATTTATTAAATCTAAAGCTCCTGATTGCTAACAATTTGACCAAATAGACGTTATGCTGTTGGGTATTGTGATCTATAAATATAATAGTTCTCTAACCAGAACATGGTTCTCTTCACTATCATAAGCCTTGTCAGCTGTAACTACTGATAATGGTAAGATTTCGGATGTCTTTGTTATAATTGGTCTGAAATCTATGTTATCATGTCTA
>JBAVTY010000558.1:0-1954 GCA_049696495.1 Candidatus Nitrosopolaris sp. | reverse complement strand
GACTATATGCTGCCATAAGCTGAATACATGGTTGCTCTTTCGATGAAGAAACAGTGGTGTTCTTGAATTTCTTAAAACACGATATATTATATACGCCAGTCTAACGTACTTAGATTCCTTCAATATCTATTGTGTTAAGTACTTCTAGAAAGCTTTGACTGAATCTATCAAAAGCATGATTTCTACAAAGCCTATTGCAGCCATAACTTATTACAATAAATCAAGTCTAACTGGGATCTCGGAATAGGAACTTGAGTAACAACCTCATGTTTTAAGTGGATATATCTCCTGATAATGGATCTTATTAGTTGAAGCTGCTGCGCAATGATGGCTTGGCCTAAGGTTTACTTTCTTTGCTATCTTTAAGCCCGAAATCAAGATTCTACCCTACATATCGTTTCTTCAATCTTGTTTCCAATAAGCATAGAGGTATGGACCATGTGAGTTTTCACAATCAGGATTACCTAATGAAAATGTACTCTTGTCTTATCGCGATTGTTATCAGTTAGTGGCCCTGTTGGTTTTTTCCCTAACACTGTTCTATGGTAATTCGGTTCAGCTCAGAGAGAGTTGTATGTTCCTATGACTGCTGATATTTCTTCTTTAGTGATACTCCTAGACGGTCTTCCAGGTTTTGCAATTATAGGTACTGTCTTTGTGATCCTGCAGTGACACCATATCTGTCTAATCCTAGATCCGCTAACACGTTGTAATAATGCAATCTCGTTGGTACTGATAATCTCTTTCATTTTCTCTCCCTTATCTTTCGATCAGTCAATTTGGTCACAGAATTACTACTGTGTGTTAATAATTTCGGGATAGGAGTCGAGCCTAAGCGACAACGGTTCATCTGGTTTACACGAATAACGCGATATCTTATACAAACGCCTTTTCCATAGATTGTATGTCTTGAACCTCGGACCAGGCCTCGGTCCAAATGCGATGTGCTGTAAGGACAGCCCTTGCTCGATAGCACAGTTATGAGCTAATTATTGTGTTTATTTTTTTTATCAAGTCTTCATTTTCAATTGGCTTTCGGAGAATTAGATCTTTGTCTATTGTAGAGTATTGTTCCTTTCTGAACTGCTCATAATACATCTCGCTGGCTGTTAAAAAACATACTTTGACCTTGCGGTCTATCTTTTTCATTTCTCGATACAAATGAAAACCATCCATCTCTGGCATTTTGATATCTAAGAGAAGTAAGTCGTATGAACAGGCCTTAAAATTCTCTAGTGCCAAAATAGGATCATCGTAAGAATCAGCGTTGAATCCACTCTGCTCTAAAACATTCTTTAGTACCGTATTCACATCGGGCTCATCGTCTACTATCAAGACTTTTCTCTTCTTATCCTTTGTTGTTTCTGCTGTCATCGACTATTCTATCCTTCACCTTGATTGTGTCGGTTGGGCTGGCTTATGATTATGGGTAAAGAAAAGTAAAACGTAGCTCCTCTCTGGCCGTCAACCACGTTGTTATTATTCACTGCCCATATTCTGCCACCATGTCCTTCTACAATGCTTCTCGAGATAAACAAGCCTAATCCTGTTCCTTGAAATGATTTTGATGCAAATTTCTCAAAAAGCCTTGGAACTACTTCAGGATCTATACCTTTACCTGAGTCTTTTACACTTATAGTGGCATTGATATTTCTTTGATCTCGTCCTAAGTTAATTATAATGTTGTCTTCTTTAGTAAATTTAAATGCATTACTTAATAGATTAGAAATAACTTGAGCGATTCTATCCCTATCCACCTCAACAAACACCTTATCGTCACAAGATGTATATTTTATCTGGATGTTCTTGTTAGATCGTATCATCTGATTTCTCTTATACTCCTCTATACTATTTCGTACTATATCGTTTAGATCACATACTCTTTTTCTTAGATTTAGTGTTTGACTCTCTATTTTTGTGACGTCTAGTATATCTTCTGAAAGCTGCTTTAGCC
>JBAVTY010000557.1:0-4024 GCA_049696495.1 Candidatus Nitrosopolaris sp. | reverse complement strand
CGAATCAATCCTAACACGCCAAATTTCCTCCGTAGAGTAGGCTCCGGCGGTAGATACCGGTGTACTATTCCAGTGGACACGTTTACGCCTGCTATGGGTATTCGCATTATAGCGGAGAATTATAACGGAATCGACGTCTTGGAATATCCCTCAATTCAGGAATATGAAAGAGAACTATCTAAAGGATTTGACATTGTTGGAATCAGTTTTCTCACTTGCCAAGTAGAAGAGGCAAAACAAATGGCGGAATTAGCTCGTTCATATGGTGTAAAGGAAGTTTGGGGTGGAGGATGGGGGATAGACACTCCACAGGTTAGAGATTGGTTTGATCGATCGTTTAGTGGTCATGGTGAACAACTATTGCTCCCAATTCTTGGAAGTAGATGGAAAGGTCATCTTCGCCATCCTATTCTTATAGGTCCTGCTGAATTTTTCAAAATTAAAACAAAAGTAGGATACCTATACTCCATTAGGGGATGCAAATACAAATGTACTTACTGCCCTACACCTGCGGTTATACCTACGCGCGTAATAATGCCCCAGAAAGAAATAGAAAGTGTGTTAGACGCCTATGCAAAAGAGAAAGTAGGAGCAGTTGTTATATATGACGAAACTTTTCTTTCAGATCAACCTTATTCTTGGCAAATTGTAGACATGTTGGATGAAAGAGGATTACCGTGGTTCTGTCTTACAAGCTCTGTTGAATTAAATGGAAATGTATCGAAATTACGTGATAAAGGATTCCTCGGTTGTTTGATGGGTATCGAGTCTTTGCGTGATAAAACGTTGGTTGATTACAAAAGGGGTAGGTTAACCGATCTTAATCTCAAAGTGATAAAAGAAATGAAAGAAAACAGTTGTTATTTAATTGGGACATACATATTCTGTCACGAAACAGATACAAAGCAATCAATGCGATCAGATATTGATAAGCTATCGAGCTTGGATATTCCTTTCGTAATGCCCTGTATCTTAACACCATTTCCGCCGACACCGGTTTTTGAACAATTCCGCAGTCGAATTATTGATTGGAATTGGAAGCACTGGGATGATGGACACCTAGTATGGAGACACCCTCATGTAACGCCGGAAGAGGCAAGAGAGATACTATTTGAATGTGCAGATAATTGCAACAGCCTTCGCTATAATTTAGAGTTTATCACAAAGGAAGCCATTTGCCGTATGATACCTTTTAAGCTCAAGCGGACATTATTTAAAAAAAGTATATCACGCAGTCAACCTTCTGGTTTGGTCATATCAGAACCTCCCATGCATCAATACCAAACTGATACCAATACCAAATACCGACTTGATAATAAAAATATCTAGATTCTTCTCCGAGTGACTGAATAATAGCCGGCTGAATAGCCACCAAACCTGTGATTAATCCTGGTACTTCTGGTGGTCCATTGCTGACATGCCTGAGAATGTGTTCTATCACACATAGCGTGGAGGTACAACAGCGGATACAATATATTGTGCGCCGGTTTTGATGTTCAGTTTAGACCTTTCTTCGAAGATTAGATGCTATCGTATATGCTAGGTCTAAATAAATAATGAATCATCATCGTGATTATGCGGCACCATATAACCACACTTTCGACAAGAATTTCTAATTAAGAGGGTATTCTTCGTTCTCAGTCAAGTCGTCAAATGACTAAGGATATAATTATGTGCTGTTCGCAGCAAGATTTAACTTCTTGCCTAACGCTACCAATTTGATGACTTTAAGCCTCAACTGTAAGGATGCAGGTGATCCCGTATGTACACATACTATGTATGGTGAGACTGAGGAAGATTTATTACAGAATGCGAAGAAACACGGAATCGAAGTACATGGGTATACAGAAGAAAGTTGGAATGAAGAAATCGCGAAGAATTCGGATCACTTCCGCAAGCTTATAAAAACTTCCTAACCCCTGAACCCGACTAGATCGCAGTGATTTTATTATTTAGCGCCGGTATGCCCTAGTCACTATGCGGATGTCTATCCTGATGCGGGTGGGTACCACTGGCGTATGCGCATTCGTATTGCTATAGCTGGGGATTTAAAATCGGTAATGCCTCCTACGGTTCTGGTCCACATGGCGATGACGTTTGACCTAGCAAATGATTTGACCCAGAAACAGGATCATTCATTATGTGTTTTCAGGTTGACTTTCTCTTAGTCTTTCTCTTTGTCTTCTACTAATTGGTAAAGTTCTTAGTGTCATTCCACAACATTGGCAGAATTTTCCGACCTGGGAGAAGTAGGCTTCACATCTCCTACAATATCTCTTACCGTCAGCATATTGGCTTCTATCGACAACAATTTTAGAATATAGTCTTTCGCATAGATTTCTGCAAACCATAAGAAGGTTGGAAAAATTGTAGCTACTAGTAGAGACGAAGAGGTTATTGTATCTTTCACGCTGCAACATATCCTTTGACTTAAATTCACTGTCTCCTCATTGTGTGGTTCTTAGGATGAATGTGTCATAATATTATAGCATGCTGTTCATTGTAAGTTATGGCTGCCAAAGTAGAATGTCTAACTTTAGGCTTAACTACTATCAAAACCTTATCCGAGATACAGATATCTCATTTTATAGCGTGCAAGAATTATGAAGAAAAGATTACAACAATACATACATGTAAAATTTATAATGACGTCTTTACTAAGGAAAGAGAAACAAATCAGCAGAAGGTTCAGGAAAATAAAAGAAAAAGAATTCTACTAGTGGATGATGAATACGACATTAATTTAGCTACGAAGATAGTTTTAGATGAAAATGGCTTTAAAGTTGATTCATATGCTGATCCTTCTGAAACCTTAGAAAATTTTACGTCTCATCTATACGATCTGGTTATACTTGATGTTAAAATGCCAGAGATGGATGGATTTTACTTATATGAGAAAATAAAAAAATTGGATGATAATGTTAAAATATGTTTTTTGACGGCAACTGATGATGCCTACTATCAAATCTTAATAAGGAATTATCCCGCCATCAATGAAGATTGTATAATTCATAAACCAGTGGATAATGAATCCCTACTAAGACGAATAAAATCAATATTGTAAATGGATCTTTGATTCAACAAGCACGCCTAACATATTCCCCGGTAGACTGCCGAGACGGCTTTCCAAGGACAAGGACAACAAACCATGGCAAAAGTTGTGCGTACAAGATTAGCAGCCATTTTGTGGGACACGTAGTGACATAAGTCTGTTTCATAATACCTTTATACTTTCTAGCGTATTAACATATTGAGGTAAAGATTGATAAAACGGATAATTTTCTTCTTATCTTTTGTCATTTAATTAAGATAATTAATGATATATTCAAGGCATAAACATAGAGAAGATCCGTTGTATCATTATATCGTCATAAAAGACGAACAACGATTTTGGAAAAAAATATTGATTGTAGATGATGATGAAGATATCACTTTAACTTTCCAAGCAGGAATAGAAGATAGCAACAACCATAACGATGCTAACAAAAGAATCGAAGTATATACATCTAATAATCCTGTCGAAGCACTGTCAGAACTTAAACCGAATTTCTATGATCTTCTATACTTAATATTATAGGTGAAAAAACATGCTCCCGTCACAGTCATTTTTTGGTTCTAGATTCGCAAGAAGCAACTAAGTTAAAGAAATTAGCAAAGGTGGCTGCCAGATCTAGATTCGCAAGAAGCAACTAAGTTAAAGAAATTAGCAAAGGTGGCTGCCAGATATGTGGAGATGGATCAGTTTAGTGATTTCTAAATTTTCTTGGTTTGATAGGAGAAGAATCACAAATAGATAAAACACTTCTTAGGCTTGATTCTATTCCTAAACCATCTTTTATGTAGTGGGACATCCTTGAATAGTACTGCTTTCTGGTAAGTTTCAATTCAACTTCTAGATATCTGGTCTAAATCCCGGGATCAAAAGTAAGAGCTATACATATACACGTAATGCGAGCTAGACCATTTCATGGATCATACTATAATACTATTATGTGTGATCATCATTTAGTTTGGTTTTGTCGGG
>JBAVTY010000556.1:0-8268 GCA_049696495.1 Candidatus Nitrosopolaris sp. | reverse complement strand
ATATTGGACAAGCAGTACAAGGATGGACTGAGAATTACAATGCTACTCATGGGAGAAGGATAACTGACATCTTACAGATAGGAGTAATGCAATCGGTTACATAACTGTTAAGCTACCATGATACTCTTACACCAGACAAAATCCAATCTAATCCAATACCGTTCGTCTTCAGGCTCTTTCCCTATGCCAATGAGAATTTTTCTCACTATATAAATTCGGATAATGAAAGACAACAGGTAATAGGCACAACATGGCTACTATCGATGCTTGGCTTAGCGCATTTGAACTTTGCAATGAAAGTAAATAGAAGTGATGATGAAAAAATGAAGGATGGACAGATTGAAAAGGGTTCGGTAGATACGATTGCCTATGCGATGATGCCTAATACAACGCTTTTGGTTATAGATTTCACTACGAGTCCGCCCAACCCTTCCAAAATCGATAAGATTCGAGATTCTGCTAAGTTTATTTCTGAAAAACTAAGTATACCTACAACTCCTGTAATCATTTGTAATAAATCTTGCCATCATGTTAAAGTTGGTAGCAAAACTTCTGGTTCCAATGTTATTATAATTGACAAGAATGATACGGACAAATTAGTACAGCTAATCTCAAGTAACGGCATAGAGGCGGCTAGCCAAGAATTCCAGTATATGACCATCCCTCCACAATATTACTAGCGATTTTCGCATGAAATTCCTTATGAATTCCATAATATTTGGATATTATATCAAAAAGCATAATGAACCTAACACAATGCTATTCAATTAATAACCATCGACGTGAAGTTGCTGCCTCTCTAGCATCGGCTGAGTCTTTATCCATGTGTGCTATAAGTGCGCTTTGACTATTGAACCGTTCTCACATTCAAACGGGGACTGTGGGGGACGGTGGCGGCTCTTCTAGTGTGGAGCTGTTTTCTGGCTTAATTTTGTCCTCGATATCTTGTGACACATTAACAATTTGATGAACTTTTTCATCCATGTTTTCATCCATACCCTCGAAATCCTCCCCCTGCGTCCCAGTATCATCTGGGAGAATTGAGTCAAAGGTATCTAGACCAGACGACATCTCACTATTTTCTTCTATACGATTGTTATATAAGTCGGTTGGAACGTTATTACAAGGAAGGGGTGTAATTTTATGTTGTACACTTTGAGAATAGAGATGGTTACTAACTGATGCTATGTTCCTTCAAAATGACATCCAAGATAGAGCAGCAACTCTAGCTAATCTGGGAGAAAACGAGGTATGATTTTGTATATATTTTTCATTAATACAAAAATACATTTATAGATTTCTCTCATTTGACTTATTATTTATTGTCAATCCCATCTGCCGGTGTAGAAAAAACAGTAGTGTTACATGATGGTAGAAGCATAAATAACGCATTATTGGAATTTTATGCCAAAGCAAATACTAGTTATGACTGTTATGGAGTTACGTCTCAACATACACTGCTGGAATCTAAGGCAATCAATGATACATTATCCAACCTCAAAAATCAAGGTGTCAGATTAAGACAAATCACAGAAATCACAAAGGATAATATGTCTTACTGCAAGATGCTGATGAAAATTACAGAGCTTCGACATTTAGATGGAGTTAAAGGTAAAATCGAACTAACTGACACCCAACTCATTGTTACTACCACCCCTGAAAATGAAGAGTCACATCAGACAGTTCAAGTCATTCACAGTAATGTAAAACAATTAGTAGAACAGCAGCAATCTCTATTTGAAATTGTCTGGAAAAAGGCGATTCCGGCTGAACAGAAAATTAGAGAAATAGAGGATGGAATAGAACCACCTGAAACTAAAGTATTGGAGGATCCAGCTGAAATATTGAATCATATGAAGTATGTTGTTGAGAATGCGACTAAAAGATTAATTTGTTCATCAAGTGGTGGAATGCATTTGACTTATAATAATTTCTTTGACCAGTACAAGAAAATACTTGATAAACATAGAAGAGGAGGGGGAGAAGGTATTCGATGGCTAACAGCCATAGATAAAGAAAATAAAGATTTAGTCGAAGTATTTATGAACGCTGGAGTGCAAGTAAGACATGTCGGAATTCTACCACCAATCAATTTTGCTGTTGACAATACACACTTCTATGCTACGATAGACACGATGGAAGGAGGTAAAATAATGCAGAGTCTCTTGACCAGTAATGAGTCTACATACGTTAACTATTATTCCTCTTTGTTTGAAGGATTATGGAATAATGGAATCGATGCTGAAACAAGAATAAGGGATATTGAAGAAGGCATAGACTCTGCAAATATCGAGATGATTCAAAACTCTCATGAAGCATTAGAACGTGCATGGAATCTAATAAGAACTGCAAAAGAAGAAACATTGATTATGTATTCAACACCAAACGGTTTTCGTAGACAGTTACAGATGGGTGCATTACAGCTATTCAAGGATACAGTCGAGGAACATCCTGATGTAAAAATCAAATTGCTTATTCCCAGTGACGAACAAATTACAGCAACGGTCGGGAAAGCAAAGATGGAATCTCCACAGGACGTCGATTTTAGAATTTACGAACACAGTTTGAAGAGTAGAATCACGATAGTATTAGTTGACAAAAGAGAATGTATTATCGTGGAAACGAAGGATGATGCAAAAGAGGATTCATACGCTGCCGTAGGCTTGTCTGTGTATTCTAATAGCAAGTCGATCGTTGTATCGTATGCCTCCATATTCGAAAGCCTCTGGAGACAAACTGAGTTGTATGAACAATTAAAAATTCACGACAAAATGCAAAAGGAATTCATTAACATAACGGCACATGAATTACGAACCCCTGTTCAACCTATACTTGTGTTGACTGAAGTTCTTCGTTCCAATGTAAAAGATATAGAAGAGCATAAATTGTTAGACTCAATTGTCAAAGGCGCAAGAAGATTGCAGAAGCTTTCAAATGATATTCTAGATGTTACGAGGATTGAAAGTCACTCGCTACAACTAATCAAAGAGCAATTCAATGTAAATGATGTAATTTTGGATGTAATGACAGACATGAAAAGACAGATTGTAGACGACAAGGTCAAATTATTATCATACAAGCCAAGGCAAGAAATCTTTGTAGAAGCCGATAAAGAAAGAATAATTCAAGTTATTTCTAATCTGTTAAATAATGCTATTAAATTCACTGAGGAAGGAACTATATCCGTTAGTACGGAAGTTAAAGGCAATAGAAAGAGAGAGGTTTTTGTTATCATAAAGGATAGCGGTCAAGGAATACACCCAGAGATAGAACCTAGGTTATTTTCAAAATTTGCATCAAAATCATTTCAAGGCACAGGCCTAGGATTGTTTATCTCTAAAAGTATTGTTGAAGCACACGGAGGTAAGATATGGGCTGAGAACAACTCTTATGGTAACGGCGCAACCTTTACTTTTAGCCTCACAATCAGTCAAGAAGTTGTTAAATAACTAAATATCATAATTTACTCCAACTATTTTCAGCGATGGATATGGATATTAATTTGAAGCTAGGAGTAACGGTGGTCTATTCAATGTCATTGGACTTATATCTATGATGATATAGGGAGCTTGTATAGCTGGTGAGGGATCATTAAATCTTGATATTCTGCGGATAAACGTGAAATTAGTGAAGTGCAAAATATGCCGTAAAGAGAAGGCTCTGCTGTATATGGGTTATAACAGTCGGTCGGGTATTACATATATGCCTCTATGTGATAACTGTATTATTCGACAAATCAATAAGAACGTGTCCTTGTATAAGTAACTCAACTGTATCGATTAATATTTCATCAAAAGCATCGGGTCCACTAGTGTCTTGCAAAATTTGTTGGTAACCCTGAGAGTCCTCTTACAGAGGATTACCGGGATAGCCTGGTGAGTGATATCAAACGCAATATAGTTACTGCAAAAGGATATATGGTCACAGCACATGAAAATCCAATGAAACGCTTTATCCTGATTTTCTCTTACACATTCCAATTCTGAAGATGCCATTTCAGCACCACAAAAATGACACTTACTATGTTTCATTTCAGGTGTTAGAAATGGTTTTCTTCGTACGTTATACGCGGCCGCTATTAGAACAACGATTACATATACTATTACATATCCTTTGTTATTTTCTAGGAATGCTGGAACCCCGCCCATGCTAAGGGCCACCTTTTCCTGGCAAAAGTAAATTATAGCAAGAATAATCGCAGCAACCACACAATTACCAGATACACCTAATCTAGCATATGTTGTTTTAAGAAATGCGTCTATGCTTTCCATAGTAATTCTGTTTTACAAACAGGACAGACCGATATCTCACGGTCAATTTTTGCGCTACATTTAGGACATTTAGGCTTTACAAATTCTGATAAGATAGTATATCCAACCATTCCCATTACCAGACCGGCCAGAAAATCCCAAACACTTCCTCGACGATCCTTCAAGTATACTATGTCTTTTCTATCGACATATAAATTAAAATGGTTTCTGAAGAAATCGCCAAATCCCATATTATTATAAGATATTGTCTAATATTTATTAATGGGTTGATGAGGTGCTAACCATGTTATTCTAACATAATTCTTCTGAATTGACAATCATCCTGCTTAGGTCATTGTATGGTATTGCATATACTGAGGATGCTCTGTTACCATATGTGTTATCGGACCTCATATCTTAGTAATTACGTCCTCAGTGGACGAAATAAAAGATTGATCAACATCGCATTGTTCAAGGGTTGTCCAATTACCAAATTGTTTTGGTCGGATGGTGCGGTCGACTACTGCTGGCATATTGTTATGGCGGATACCAACTGACTCGTACTCAGAATGTTGGCCAGCCCTTGTTTGTATTGCCATTCGCTGTCCCCGCTAGAAATTGCGCCATATTTTTAATTTCTATATCACTGACTCCTAATGCCTGCAGTCGCATTAAAGATGCAAACGTCTGTTGCCTACTTGCCACGATCATATTCGACATAAAGATCTGTTGCTGCAGTCTGTTCTGCTCTTTCTCCAGCAAACCCAACTGTGAATAATCTCGCATATCCTCAATAACTTTGTAAGCCGCGGCTCCTCTTGAAATGCTTTCCATATCTGCCTTTTCGTCCACCGCTAACATAAAGGCCAAAACTTCGTTAATACCAACACCATACTGTAAAAGTTGTTCTGCCAGCGGAAGTGTATCTTTCACTTCTTCAAGTCGCGCCACGCATTATCTACCTCTAATCTCAATTTTCGAAAGTCGTCGACGTCCGCAAATGTGTCCAGTATCTTTGCGCAGTCGTAATTACCACTTTGTAAAACTTGCATTACATTAGAAAATCTTTTGGGATCTCCGGCTTCAATCCCATATCTCCGCATCTCTGCCTTCATCTGAGCACACTCCTCCATGATTTTCCTTCTACGTTCCACGGCCACATCAACACCATCCAGGATCGCATGCCCCTCATCTATCTCCCTCTGGAGCGTCTGTTTCTTGGCCATGAGCGTCTTGACATAGTCATCTAATTTTTCGAGCGGGATGCCCGATTCCAATATCTGCGCGGCTGCCTCGATCAACTTTTCTGGGTCGCGGTCAGGATAATTGGCCAGATTGGCAATTAATGATTCTAGAGTGGACTCATTTGCATTTGCGCCCAATCTCTGAATGTAGTTATTTAGTCTGACGCAGGAAGCAAGCGCGTTTAAAGTGATTCCCTGCTTCTTACAGAAAACCGATAATTCTCTGATCGACTTATGGTCTGAATCCTGCACTCCTTTTTTCCATTCATCTATAATATTACTTACCGTACCAGCACCAATGTCATTGTCAGCTGCGATTCTATCTCTGCTATCGCCAGACAACCATTGGTTTACGACTTGCTTCTTAATTACTGGGTCTATTGCTGCGGACATAATTTAATTATGAACATCAATACTAAAATAATTTGTGTTAAAGTCGTCAAATGTGCCCTCAGATGTATCGCATTAAATATAATGTTCCGTCAAATATAACCGTCAGATGTTCGTGGGAATGTCATAAAACCCTAAATCATTATTTACGTTCGTACCAATGAAACTGCTTTTTGTTGATTTATGATAAGCTGTCACCAATGGTCACATAACAGGTGATGCAAAGGTAGTGGATTGCCGAGTTAATACAGTCAATTAATATCAATATGTGTAGTTAGCTGAAACAAGATACATTCAATAAACATAAATGCTTAATCTGAGATTATAACATGAGGCTCGGTATTAGGCGATATTTACGGAAGTGGAGTAAAGGACCACGACAGTATCTGTCGTATCAGCCACTACAACAACGGCAAGAACAGTCACAACCACAACAAAATCTAAGCTCCAACTTGTCAGAAAATTACGATATTAACAAACCAGCTGAGATTTCAGACTATATACAAAAACGATATCTACCGGTATTTCACTGGTTTCAGAGCAGGACTCGTGCTACTGTGCGGAGGCTACAGTTGTGGAGAGTTTCAATCATTATTTTGACTTTATTTATTGTAATATTTGATGTATCAGTATTAGGTTATTATGATGGTAGGCTTTTCTCTTCCGCCACAGCCATAGCGTCGTCTATTGCTGTTGTTCTGGTGCTTGGGTCTACTGCCTACGTTCAACTAACAAGAACTCAAGAAAATTTGTTACTGTTTAGCACAGCTTCACGAAGGTTAGAAAGAGAATACCAATTGTTTATGTTAAAAGCTGGTGTATACTCTCCTTCTGCCTCTACTAACACAGATGAAGATTATAAAGCTAAAAACAAATTATTCGTAGAGCGTATTGAAGATATTATTTCCAACCATAGTTCAGAATCTGGGTTCCAATATCTGTCTGCTGTTAATCAAATTCCTTCCGAGTATATGATCTCAAGTGGAAAGCAGACTGAAGCGACAAACGGAAAAAAGATTAGTTTTGATTCTTTTACAGATAAAATAAAAGAAAAGGTAACAGAGAAGTCGATCAAAGAAGGACCGGCAAGTACTGTGGGAGGAGAGACTGCAGGAGGAGACGATAAAGCAAAAGGTGATTCAGCTCAAGGAAAAATGCGAGACGTAGCCTCCGATACACAGATCACTGGCCGTACCGAGAACCTTCAAGAAAAAACTGCAAAAACAATTGATGAAGCAGACGATTCAGAAGAGCATATCAAAAAAACTGGTTGAGAAACTAAGAGATGTGATTCTTCTCCTTCTCGATTGCTTACATCGTTATTGTTACCTGAGCTGTTGGTGACAGCTGACAAGTGGGAAATACACGGCTGTAATACTGTTGCGATTAGTCGTAAACAGCAGGAAGTACATGAACAGCATTATTAGTTGTGCTGAAGGAGTCTAAGATGTAGATACAGCTAAGCCTGAAGTAGAATTACCATTTTTTACATTATTGGCAGTGACAGTGAAAATGAGAATGCGAATGAGGAAGTGGAGTATAAGACCCTAGCAGATGAAATGAAGTTGGAGTATATTGCTACAATACTAAAATTTAAGGAAGACGCATATATTAAAAGAGACACAAAAATTGTGTTGGTTAGTGATAATTATATATACTTTAAAAGTAATATTAATATAAGTCTCCTTATAGTGGCTCTCAAGGATTCTTCGTCTGCTAGTTCGGCTTCACGCGAGGAGCATAAATTGTTAAAAGAAATAGCTATACTATCTTCAATTTTTGTTGGCTTGATGATCTTGGCTATTAGACCGTTTGGATTTAGAACGTTTCTACATGGACTGGGCCACGACAACGTATTCTCTTTATTGCTTGTAGCTTCTGCTGGCCCAAAGAATCGGCTTGATTTCTCCAGATGTAACCGAAAGGGAAGAAAATCCATAATAACATAACAAGACAATTTCAGGTATAGATCTGCCTTCCGTCTAAAGCTACACTTATCATTATCATGTCTATCAATTGCCTGAGTGCTGTCAAACACTACCTCGAGTTTACCCTCCTCTGTTGTAAACTTTCATACTGGTAAATGGAGATTGTTCCTCTTCTTCCGAGTTCTAGCTACAATCTAGGCTTAGATTTTGATGGTAATCCTAGATCCACAATCCATGGTAGAATTTCTGTAGAGTATTGCCTCCTCCCTCTCCCAATTAGCAGCTCCTCTAGTTTTAACTGCTCTGCTCTAACTAGATATGTCTATGATTTGTAGATGTGAAAGATTGGATTCTAAAATTATTGTTGGTAAAAGTCCATATCAAGCTGGTATAGTTTAGTCTTTGCAAATGACGTGATTTACACGAATTAATACCTACAGACAAGGTTATCAAAGG
>JBAVTY010000555.1:0-5548 GCA_049696495.1 Candidatus Nitrosopolaris sp. | reverse complement strand
AAACTGTTGTTTTGCACTAAATTTATTTGTGTATTTTGCGCCAAAATAGCCACCAAGCATTTGATGCAAGTCCCATTGTGACCAAGAGCGAGTAGCCTCACAATCGTGGCAGCCAATACGATCTTGGCTTTGTACGGCGCCTGCGTAGTGAGACTACCCCAGGATGTCCGTTCTGAAGAAGTTTTCTATCTGATTGCTGTAGATGTATACTGAAGCAGGTGAATAAGGTACCCTTATAGCGGTTTAGTGCAGGACTAATCCTAATTCAAGTTAGTTGAATTTGATAATTGCACTTTATAGACAACAGAATTGCAAATCTGAAAATCTCATAGCACATGCATAGGGTATTATATCAAAAAGAACAAGATAAAACGAATTATGGCGGCAGCAGCAGCTTCAACAGAGGTTCACCTGCGCCGAAACCGGTAGAAGTGGGTAAGGAATATGAAGTAGATGCTACTGACATTAGCAGAAAGGGAGATGGAATTGTTAGAATACAGGGTTTTGTAATTTTTATAGAGAACAGAAAAGTTGGGCACACGCTCAAGGTAAAGGTTACTGAAGTAGCAGATAGGTTCGCAGAAGCAACGATTGTTTAAGTCTCAGCCATTGTATCTGTGATTTGTACATAAAGTAAAACCCATCATTAATCTCGTCCTTTACCATAATATTCGTAAGAACATATACCTATGACCTATACCACCAATACTGTAAGTATATTAGAATTGAGTTCGTTTCAAATGTACCACTGATGTTGTCTCTGGCAATCGCAGAGACTATGTCAGTAACGGGTATAGGAACACACCATGCGTACGGCAACGCATGTCAACCATGTCAGGAAGCTAAAATGTCAACCATGTATGGAAGCAGCACAGTTAATCATGCATTCCGTATTCACGACAAGCTTGGTCAGCTTTACTCCTTGGCTTGCTGCAACACTTGCAAAAGTAGCTATAAAACATGAAGTAATACCCACTACACAATATGCCATTGGACCTAACCTTTTACCATTTCCACCTAAGAATGAAGGAGAATTTATTTCAATTACTTCTTTTCCTTTCTCATACGATAATTCTGTTCTAAATTGATAATCCTTGCTTGGATCTAAATTCCATTCATCTTGCAACTTGACTGGTTTTCTTAGACTTTGTTTATCTTTCTTGCCATTTTCAATAGTTTGGGCTACTTTATCCAAGTCTGTATTGTTGATAACATTGGCCATAATGCTTATGAATTTGCTTAGTACTTGTTTGTTTGCTTTGTTTAGATCATAAGTTATAGTTATTAGCCTTTGGTCTTGATAATCAAGGCTATTGCAGTCCTCTTATTGGGAGAACGCATAGCAACAAAATTTGGAATGGCTATTGTAAACCATTAAAAAAGTATTTCAATGTAATGCAGTGTACACATTCTTGTTATTTATCCAGTTTAGAATAACCATGCTTCATTTGTTTTCTGTATCTCCCACCCGTCTTTCGTATTGGTACATGTTCATATCTACTAACTATAAACGGTTCTTCAACTTTAAAAAAGAATCAATACATTTCCGCCTACAGCCATTCGAATTTTACTCACAAATTAGGCGTCTCACTCCTGTAGTCTATGACGAGCGCAATAAGATTTGGGGTGCATTCCGATATAGCGTTGTCCAAACCATTTTAGGAAACTACACTATGTATAATTCAGTTCAAGTCGATTCTTAAGATCCTTGAATCTATTTCTAATTGTGACTTCTGTTACGTCTGCTCCGTTAGCAATGTCGATTTGACTTTTTTGCTCACCTGTCGTTCCATACATAACGGTAATCTATTATCATGCTTCTCCTGATATTCCTTCATGAGTTGTTCCTTCACTTTATCAGCCGAATTTGTAACCAAATAACTGAAGCGTTTGGCCTTCTTTATGCACGGATCTGAAATGCATTCGAGTAATGATTGTCTAAGATTTTGGGCACTGCCGATATAGAGAATCTTCATGCTCGTATGCATTTTATAAACTCCAGGTAAATTTGGAATGGCAGCGGCACTAGATTGATTAAAATCTAGCCAAGGAGACCAATCGTTAGCCTCTTTATCATTATTGCCACTTGTACATGACTTTAAGATAAGAACAGTCCATTCTTAAAGGTCTTTTGCCGACTTACGAGAAATAATATATGGGCCTTCTGTTGTGGATTAAGGAAGGATTAATTCGCTGCGTGTCTCATTTTTCTATGGGATTAGCAATCATATTACCCCATTCTGTCCATGATCCATCATAGTTCTTGACATCTGGGTAACCAATCGCCATATGTGGTCTGAAATAATTGTGGTATATTTGATAACCCCTTAGAACAGCTGTATCCGATGCGCATTACTTTCTCCCTGTCTCTTACTTCGCCATTCATCCTTTCCATTTTATCGTTGTTATGGTCTCCTTGCAGACGAATATGTCCGGTTCTTGGGTTGTTGATTGTGAAGAATTCTTTTTTAAAAGCATCATGAAAATTCGCCGCTCCATCTGTAATCATAGTATTTGGTCTCTTTCCCGTAATTAGCTTTGCGTCTTTAAACAAGGGCTGAATGTTTGATGTATACTTTGTATCTTCCTTTCAAGTGGTGTAGTATCTTCTATTGTTCTCCTTTCATCATGTATCTATTGGTTATGTATGGCTGAGGGTGACAGCTGGCTTGACCATATCCTTGCTTGCAGTCATTTGAATCGATCCTTACTCCAGAAATGCATTCAGCAACTATCAACTTTTGCATTCCAGGGAAACATGTACCATTACCGGCAACATCTATCTGTTCAATCCATCCCGACCGATAACCAGCCCTATCCTTGACAGTAAGTCCGTCGGCAACTTTGCATAGTCGCATTCGGTCTGGTCGTTACTGACGAATTAGCTGTAGTCGTTAATGGCGATCCTATTGTTGCTTTAACGTGTTGATTTTGTATCAATATTTGAGTAACAGATGTCTTGTAAAGGTTCCAATATTTTTTTCCAAAACCGTCGTTCGTTTTTTATGACAACGGTACGATACAAAAGATCCTTGAAGATAAGACCTCGCGAAATGCAAAACTATTCGATGAGCTAAAGCATATTAAAGAATTACAAGCAGACGTACACACAGATGAAAATCTCAATATAGTTACTGTGGCTGTAACCAACACTGGAGCACTTGTCTAAGTTGACCGAAAAACACTAAGAGACAGCTTCGATCTTCTTTGTGAAGTCTGAATGGGTGGTGCTAACTTCAACATTTACTGTCCCATTAGGATAAAAAAAGTACCAATAACCTCTGTGGATTTCTTTCCCTTATTCCCAGGGTTCAAAATCTGGCGGACGATCGATTTTGAGGTATTAGGTAATCCCACGATAACTTGAGGGCGTCATTCTTTTATACAGTTAAGACGACTTTGCCTCTTGGATGTACATCCTTTTGGTAATCAAGCGCCTTACCAGCTTCATCTAACAAAAACGTCTTCTCCACATTTACTCTTATATTATTTTGATCCACCCATTGTGCTAATTTCGTCAATCGTTCTCTGTTCACCTGCGTGAATTGAAATAATGCCTTGATTCCATATTGGTTCATTAATTCTGAGTTTGGCTGTTCTAGCATGGAATCAATTATGCCACCTTTCTTTAACACTTTGAAAGATCTTCTGTACGTTTCGGCTCCTATAGTATCAAAGACTGAATCATAATCATGCAGTGTGTCTTCGAAATTCTGAGTCTGGTAGTCTATCACTTGATTCGTCCCCAATTCTTGGACAAATTGCTTATCGTTTGTGCTAACTGTTGTTGCTACATATGCGCCTAGTAGTTTTGCAAGTTGGATGGCAATAGATCCTATTCCTCCTGCGCCACCATGAATCAGAATCTTCTGATCTTTTGATAATCCTATATTTTCGACAAGCGCCTGCCAAGCGCTAACACCTACAAGTGGTAAAGCTGCTGCCTGAGAATGACTGAGACTTTTTGGTTTGTGTCCTATACTTTCTGGATTTCCTAGAGCCATCTCTGCAAATGCTCCTGACCCACCGGTAACAACTGCAACCTGCCCGTATACTTCGTCTCCCTGCCTAAAATGTGAAGAAGAGATGCCTTCTCCAATCTGTTTGACTATGCCTGAAAAATCCATGCCCAAGGTTGATGGGAATTGGAGTCGTATCATTTGTTGCATGTAACCTTCACGAATTTTCCAATCAACCGGATTTACACCAGCTGCTTTTATGATGACTAGAACCTTTCCTGGAGATACAATTGGTTCAGGGGCACTTTGGTTGATCTCTACTACTTCGCTGCCTCCATAGTTCTTAATTTGAGCTGATTTCATTGCTTATATAAGACAGCGTGAGATATTAAAGAATGGTAGTAAGTATCTACTAAGTAGGTAATCATTATCATAGCTACTTATTATCTGCGTGATCGAATCTGATGACTCTTATCAGGTAAGCGTATGGCGAAATGCTAGAACAGTCAGCCTGTTTGGAGAAAGTGCGCATGTGGAAGAGAATTGAACAGCTCGGAAGACTATGAGAAGTAACAGACTTTGGTGTCTCGGGAAGGAATCAAACCTCCTACTTCCCTGGCGATTTTATTCACTTCAAGAAGTATCTGTCAAGACGAGACATGCCTTTTTGATAGTATTTGTCTTATAACTATATCTGACGCGTTTGCTAAGACTTGTTAATCAGCCATTTATCATTTGACGCTTTAGAGATCTTATCTCCTTTGCGCGCCCATTTATCTTCTCCCGGTTTTTTACGAACCTAATTTTTTTATCAGATGTTACGATAAAGCTATCTGTTAACGGCGTGGGATATGTAGTTAGGCCTTACAACTGGTCCAATAATATCATCATATATCTTAATATCTTGCTGGCATTCCATACCCTGCTTTCAGCGAGATTTGCTGCCATATGTATATCGGGTCCCTCTCCCTCTCGTTCTCCAACCGATATATCAAATGGAGATAAGATTTATTCTATATGAGTAAATTGCGGCAGCTAGAACAAAAAATTAAGGATAAAATTCAACAAGCAAAAAACGACATGCATCCGACTCACAATAAAGCATATTTCGACAGCCTTAGCATAGAAATAGAGACACTGAATTGGGCGTTGAATGAAATTCTGGTATTGAGTAGAACGTAATAGTCTTATTTTTTTCTATACGCTCATCTGTCATGTATCAGAATATACATAGAACTGAATCACAAACTCGAACATCCATTATTAAAGATATGTCAATAATGGATGAGAATGTTTGATTAATAATCATTCCGCAAAAGCTAAATACGCCCATGGCTTTGTAGAAACCATCGATTATTATAGTAAGGTTGGTTATTCGGTGGGTATTGTAGGCTATACACCTGAATGATAATTCTCTGTTCTGTGTTCTTACCAATCTTGATCTAATATGTTCTCCAAATAATCGTTTTATCACTGAGACTATGGTTTCATTCTTTTTTCGTTGACCATACAACAGTTTGGAATAACCATGCTTCATTTGTTTCTTGTATCTTCCATGTGTCTTCCATATTGGGACATTTTCATATCGA
>JBAVTY010000554.1:0-1586 GCA_049696495.1 Candidatus Nitrosopolaris sp. | reverse complement strand
TAGATTGCAAAAGAAACATAAGGTATGATGTTTTCGAATTACCTGAGATTCCGGATACATTTACATGTGCAGTATCAGGACCTAATAGATACGAAATATCCAAAAAAACAGGAATATATAGACCATCAGTATTCTCTATTATTCCTGCTGGGACCGGATTAGTCATCTCCGGAATACCCAACGCAAATTTTATCTCATCTGCGTTAGCAAACCTTACTGATTTTTCTAATCCAACAGGCATGTTTACAGGATTTGAACTGACTTCTGACATGGTACTCGTAGCCATCACTACTACCTTGGCCACAGTGACTTCTGTAAACAAATCATCTTTCAGTTTGTGTGAGTCTGTTATAAGCAAGTTCGTATTTCCATCATGTGCAATAAATGTTTGAGAATATTGCACCATTCCAATGGATTTAGTATGATGTAAGTGTTCAACTGTAACAAAATCAAAAGGATTAACCACGGTCCCGTGTTCTATGGCAAACCAAAAACTATCTATTGTATTAGGATGTCTATCAGAAGCAACAGTTTTTCCTATTTCCATGTCGAAAAGACTACCATCAAATGTATTATACTTATCTTGAAATCATTATTATTAGTATGTCCAAAAGCATTTGAGAATTTACGCTAGAGGGTTGTAGTAGTATTGTTGGGTTTCGATCATATGGATCGTATAAATGATTAGTATACTGCAAAACCCAAACTAATTAATTTAGAAATTAATATAATTCATGATGGATTAAAAATAAGAATGAGAAAAATAGATGTAATAGTTGCGCATGAACGGCTAATAGAGATTAATGAAATTATTCACAAACAGAAAGTAGGAGGCATGACATTTTATAATATCAAGGGCAGGGGACGTTCAAAACTTGAACCTGTAGACTCTGACAAGGGGATTTTGAGACATACTCCAGAATTCCAGACAAGAATAAAGTGTGAAATCCTAGTGCCAGAGCACATGGTCAGGCCAATAGTTGATGAAATATTAAAAGTCATAAATACAGGCTCAGCGCCAGATGGCAAGATTTTTGTATATGACGTCATTGAAGCCCACGACATAAGAACGAAGGAGTCTGGAGAGGTCGCCTTATAGGCTTTGCAAATGCCTGTATTTTCTCATTCTTCAACGATAGTTTCTTTCTATTTAGTTTTTCCCTCACTAACGCATTAAGTCATAGTGTCAGCTAATTATAGCATTTAATGTTCAATCCTCACGGCTACCTCAAGCTATTAGAAACATTAAACATACTAATGTTATGTATAATTGCCGATGAACGACACCACGGGGTAGCAATAGAAGTTTCTAATATGTTGAAAAGGGAACAGTAGTGGCGATAGTATCCACTCAATCATATCTATCCTAATGAAAATATAAATTATCTTGTATAGGCAGCGGGAGTTACATCAATAATTCCAGTATTTACCTTTACTTAATTTCTTTTTCATTGGGTTCTTGTAGATGTGAAAGATTGGATTCTAAAATTATTGTTGGTAAAAGTCCATATCAAGCTGGTATAGTTTAGTCTTTGCAAATGACGTGATTTACACGAATTAATACCTACAGACAAGGTTATCAAAGG
>JBAVTY010000553.1:0-3746 GCA_049696495.1 Candidatus Nitrosopolaris sp. | reverse complement strand
TAAAATCATTGGCTAAGTATACCATTGAGACTGATGCTAACTAAACCCGTTGTCTTTTTCTCCAGGAGCACCAACGTGATGAACCGGGTATTAGCGATTTTCAACAGGAGTAAACCAGTCCGGTTCTCATCACAAAGCAAGAGTAAATGCGTATTCCAACTCACACCATCGAGTAATGTGATGTTTGATATAAGCAGGAAATTTGTGTGTATAGCAGATGAAAATTGTTATTATGATAATTGCCGCAGTGGTGGATATGCCGAAGATGGTTCTGTACTAGTCTGTCCACAAGATGCTAGAACTACGATGATAGGGACCTATGAAATGTTTTATTTATATTTACAAAAGGCTTTCCAATTATTTACAACAGGCAATCTATCACAATATCTGGTTTTGGCAAACTTCATTGAATGAATGAAATAAGAAGCAAACAAGAAGAACGAATTGCAAAAAAAAGGAGAGCGTAATGAAACATCAAACGTGAAGTTATGTTCCAAATCGGATCCCGAAATCATAGGCTTATATCAAAACAAAGCGTATCCTTTGATGGCTGTTGAGGGTTTGGAATATCTAAAACGAGAGTTAGAGAAGATAGCTGATGAAGCTACTACTGACTGCTATAATGAATACGAACAGATAGCCGGATGGTGCGCCTATCTCGAGGATGAGATAGAACTTCCATGCAAATGCAAAGTAGGTCAAAAGGAGGGTTTATTGATTGGATTTGATACTAATAAGGATGGTTCATCTCTCCTCGCAGTAGTCAAGATAGATATGAATGAATATAAGGTTGCTGCTGAGACAATATCCATTCTTGATGAGAGGACTTCAAAGTATCTAGAAGCATTTAAGGAGTGGCTTTAATTATGATTAGAAGACAGTCATAAAGTCGATAGGTATCACACGGAACTCCAATAAGTGTGTTGAAATATTGAATGCACGGTACATCTGAATTACTACCATTATCATCGTCGGTATCATAATCTATCCATCTCTTAATTCAACATGTATTAGTTTCGGATAGGAAAAGACGGTCCCTCCTGATTCGAAGTTTGTACACAGGAAACAATATGAATTTAATCTCCCTAAACTGCTAGTAGACCCGACATCGAACATTTTCGCAGGGATTTTAGAAACCTTGTGTCGCACAAGAATAATGATTTTTATATTTAGTCAAGTTAGGACTTAAACGTCAAAACTACGAAATGATATCCATTAATAGCTCTTCAAGACTGATACTAATAATCCTTGTAGTAAGTGTTCTTACTATTCTAATCGAGATGAGTACAGCATTACCAACAGACGCAGCTATAGCAGCAGTAAAACCACTAGCATCCAAAATTAACGATAAAGTTGCTGTAGATAAATTTGGTGTAACAGAAATCTATCCCACTAAACCAGATGGAGGAAGGGAGTGGTATATCGATATGAATTCTCCACTAAATGACAACAGCTTCTTTCTTTCTGGTGGAACGGAAAAAACAAATTCCTCCTTGGCAAACTAAATGCTTTCTTATCATGATTGAGCTGCGATGTTGAGCTGCCCTGTCTATAAACAGTATTAGTCTTCTAAACTTCCTATGCAATTCCTTCAGGTACTTCAGAAATGTATACTGGTTGAAGTCATCGTACTGACGGAAGAATTGCTTACCGCAGATAGTAATTGTACCTTACAGATCCCGTCAGTAATCTCTTTGAGATATTGAATTTTTTTCTTAATAAGAATACTATCGTGGATGTCGCGATAAAAGTAGCAGACCAATAAAGCCATAAATTTCCTAAGGTCCCTGAGAGTACAGCTGGAGCAAGCGAACTAGCAGTATTCGTGGAAACACTAGAAATAGCCTTTTGCAGTTCTTCAGAGTTCACGTTGCTACTTGTTGTACTCACATACGCATCAGAAAAAACCAGCGTTCTGACCACATTTTTGATCCTTGCAAAATAAGAACTCTAGGAACACTATTCAAGAGACGCCCTTCAAGTAAAAAGTATTATTCTGCGTTCTGTATCCGAGCTGCTTGAACGTTAACACCTTGAATCCATTATCATGTAGATATTTCATCAATTGATCAAACAGTCCTGCATTAGTATAATAAGGATGGTTAGTAGTAGTAGATATATTATGAAATGTAATTAAAGGAACTGCATTTATTTTTCCACCTTGATTATACGTACTCTGGCTATTTACTATCTTAACAAAAGCAGAATAAATAGTTGAGTTGTCAAAAGAGTCATTTATCTCTATAACATCAAAAGATAAACTTCTGGCGGCATATCTATTTGCATAGGTCAGCTTACCATCTGAAGTATAAGTTCTACAATCCGTCTGAGGATGCTTGCTGTAGCCTTTGCAATCCAAAAACATAAGGGGTTGAGTACCAGATCTTGCTATATTGTAGTATTTAGCAACAATATTGACGACTGTTGCGTTGTTTGATCCTTCATTATAAGGATATGCAAATGTAGTAACATTATAGCCATGACTTGCAAGACATTGCTTAGAACCAGCGATTTGAAAATTTAAAGCCGTTGCAGACAAATGGTTAAGATGAACATGAGTCATAGTATGCGATTCTATATCCATACCATCTTTCTGCATAGCAGCTATGTCTTGCCAATTCATAGCTCCACTGTCAGTTGTCTTGCCACAAATTACAAAGAAGGTAGCTTTGAATCCGTATTTATCTAGAATGGGTTTTGCATAGGTAAAATCTCCAATTCTGTTATCGTCGAATGATAAAACTATTACTTTATTATTATTGCTCTTGTCATTACTCTTGACATGACTATTGCTAGTAACACTTGAGAATTGTCCTGTTGAAATAGTTGGATTAGAAGCCGCATTGAAGATAGAATGAGGACCACCTACACTAATCAGATTTATGGTGGCAGTGGCAATCTTACTAACATGAGACAATTTACTTCGAGCTGTATTAGGAAAAGAACTACTACTGCCGAGGATAAACATCATTGCAATACTTGTTACAACGACAAATGTAAGTAGAGTTTTGTTATGTCTATTCAATTCCGAATTGTATTGAATTCCAATACATAAAAAACTTGACTACAACGAAGCAACCCTAAACTTCAATATCAATATTCAGATCCATGCTACTATCCTATCCAGTATATTTACAGGAATCAAACAGGTCGGTGTTCAAAACTGTATTAACAACTTATTTGCGACGAATGTCAAGTAACCTTACAGTGGTATATCAATTTGAATTATTGCAACTATTAACTCTAAGACATATTAGGCTAGAACCACTAATAATTATGATTGAATAATGGTATGTATCGTAACAAGAGGAATTACAAGTTACCCGATAATCTTTCTTCAAATACACTATTGAAATCAGGTTTCACAGTTAATCGAACTTTCAAAGGACTGAAGAAGGTGGAGTCGTACCTGGATTACCCTTGCAAACAACAAAGGAGAAAAGCATAGGCCAGTATAGTAAGCATTGGTAATCCAGAAATTACAGAAGGAAATGGGATTTACTTCAGGTAAAGCGACCTATTGATATCTCCAATTTCACTAACTATTAACAAAGCTGAATAATATCCAATGCCGGGAACTGTCATTAGTAACTTAGCCATTTCGTCTTCTTGAGCAAGCAGTAATATCTTCTTAGAGCTATTCGTACTATTATTCCCATCGAAGTAAACGCAGCTTTTTTCGCGGTCCCTGTCAAGAATAACTTTTTGGAACATGCGTGCGGTCCTATAAGAAGCAAGTTGTAGTT
>JBAVTY010000552.1:0-2210 GCA_049696495.1 Candidatus Nitrosopolaris sp. | reverse complement strand
TGAGTCTTGAATATTTTGTCAAGCACCTTCGTAATAAAGTAGACGATAGTTATGAGGCTGGCCCATTCATCAATATAGATGCAATAGTACTATCTTTTGTGTTAATTTCAAATGTTCAACTCACTTGACTCTTTTACTGTATAATTTATTGAACTTGATTTCGAAGCAGTAGACCAAAAATAATTGCTACAACTATTTTTGTTGTTGTTGTTGTTGTTGTGCAGCACGGTTGCCTGAACAATAGTCAGCTACTTGTGTGGAATTTCCTGACAATTTCAGCAGCAAGGCACTACAATCTATTCCTCGATTGGCTAGGCCAGTAGCGTAGCCAGTACTATAACAAGATGGTTGACCAGTATGATCGCAAGTGAGAATCTGTTTTTGCTGCGGGATTTGTGAGAATGCTGTTTGCGTGTATGCAATTGGAATAACTCCGATGAGCGTCAGCATTATCAGAGCTCGTGTCGTTTTCGAAAAAATCGATATCGTCTTATTTAGATCCATTTTTTGATATTATTATTCTAGCAGAATTAGAATATTTAAAGATTATAAAACAATTTACGTTGATTTAATATCTCGTAAAGAAGAAAGTGCTGATTAAAATATTCGAATATGGGCGAATTAGTGATAATTCTATGTTTTTCTATTTAGGCGAGAGAAACGAACATAGTTAACGAATGGAGGAATGCTCTGAGCTTTCCCGTTGCGGACGCCTTGAGGATACTGGGAACAATTCTGAGAAAATCAGGAATAACTGCATCTCAATGCGCTTCAGGTTTTAGGCTTGCTAGTATCGTGAAGGAGTTAGGAGTAGATGAAGAAGCTTTTCATTTTTTCATTTCAAACACCTATGATCATTCTAAAAATATTGGTCTTCAACCTGACAAAATTGCTGCGATTGCAAAACAAATACTCGACCTCGCTGAACCCATTCCACTTTCAGCCATCCCGGATTACATTCAGGAAAAAACGGCCGAGAAACAAAAACTACAAGAAGAAATCACGAAATTAGGAAATGAAGAATTAGCAGCAAGAGCTAAACTAGAGGAGGTTATGAAAAGGACAGCGATATCCACAGCCGACCTGAAACAGTTCTCTGACCTAAAAATTGAACTAAATAAACTCGGAATATCACTGGATGATATTCCTTATTTTGTAAAAACTATGAAAGGCGTAAAGCAACTTAATTACGACGTTGATTTCATTACAACCAGCTTAACGAATTTCGACGCGTTTTCTGCTATGCAAGCTGAGCTCGAAAAGAGCGTTAACTCTTTGACAATTACTAAACACTACATTGAAGAAGAGTGTGAACGTTTAGAAGAAGAAAGATGTACCAATAGCCAGACAATCGAGCAAGTACAAGAACTCAAAAAGAAAGGCTTTGGTTTTAAAGAGTTAAAGCAGCTATCATATACGATCAAAGAAATCGCCGCTGCAAACAACATTCCTGAAAGTTTGGCAGTTAAAAAATTTATTGCTGATATAGATCAGCAATATGACGACAATCTTGGCGGTGGAAAATCTGAAGTCTGAAAACAAACCATGAAATAGAGGAAAAGTCAGGAATATCACTCCAAGAAACAAAGATTAATTTAACACGCGAAGGGAAATCTCATTATGGTTGAAGTTCTCTATCAGGATCTAAACAAATCGGACTCTAATTACTTCTATGTTGGTATACCAAAGGATTGGAGCGGTGCTGCAGACAACGAGGTTACCGTGATCGTAGATGATGTATGTGTTATTGTGCCGAAAGCGATTGCGGGAGCCACAGGAGAATTGGTTGTTTTGAGATTACTAGAGGCAATGATTGCAGGCGACGTCATAGATGCTGGAGATGTCCAAAAGGCAATTGAACATATTCTGTAACTTATCTCTACTGACTCTGAATTTATTGTATGCTTTTTAACTGTTAAGGACATCGTCCGTAGCGAGGAAAAAACACTGCCGTCTTTTAGCTTAGAGGCGGTAGGCTAGTACAGGGGTTGCAGGGTCTCGTGTTATCAAGGATCGAATAAGCACACACATATGTTACTAATTATCGCATCAAGTTTTTATATTTCACAATAGAATAGGTTCCTATGCCAAAGGCGTTTGTGCTGATGAATGCTGACCTTGGAAGTGAAGATTCTATCGTAAACGAGCTGAAAAAGCTTGAAGGAGTTAAGGAAGTCTACCAAGTTTATGGCGTGTATGATATAGTGGCC
>JBAVTY010000551.1:0-1822 GCA_049696495.1 Candidatus Nitrosopolaris sp. | reverse complement strand
GTTATTACTTTGGCAGGTATTTGTTTTGAATTGATATACGCATAGTACGGATCCCGTCGCAAACTTTATGTGGTTTATGACAGTAGTTTTCTACATTGCCAACACGAAACAAATCTAAATCTTCACGAATAACAAGAACCGATTTAGTTAATGTTACTACAGAAGGCAAAACTACGATTAAACCTTTGGCCAAAGTTGCGCAAGCAAAGAAAAAACTAAATTCTCCCATATTCATTGCAGGGTTTCCAGGGGCAGGATTAGTGGGTTCCATAAGTACTAGTTACATTATCAACAAACTTCATATGAATCAAATGGCATGTGTTGAATCTGAGTTTATAGTACCGGATGTCATTTATGCTGAAGGAAAGCTAAGGCATCCTTTTCGATTGTATTCAAATGAAAAAGGTGATATTTGCGTACTTGTGTGTGAAGCACCAGTAATGATTCAGGGCATGTACTCGGTTTTGGATACTGTTATGAAATGGGCTTTAAATAATAAAGCAAAAGAAATCATGGTATTAGACGGCATGGGCGTAGAGGGATTACCTGATTCCAAAAGAACGCCTATAATTTTGTCCAGCGACGGTACAGAAGCAGATGCAGCAAATCTTATTCACGATGATAACATCGATGTAAAAAACAAGGAAGAAAAAGTAGTAGATAATGGTGGTAGTGTTTATCCAACTACGGCATTTATAGGGGGATTGTCTGGCGGAATTTTAGCCTCTTGTCTGTCAAATGGTATTGCTTCTAAAGCCATACTCATATATGCAGCAAGAGGAATACCGGATCCAGATGGAGCAGCGATTCTAATAGAATCACTAACGAAAGCTTGAAAATAGATACGCAAGAGCTTGGGGAGCAAGGAGCAAGTCTAAAGACTAGAATGGAAAAGATAATTCAATCATATGCAGAGCAGCAACAACAAGGGCAACAACAAGTCCAAAATCAGTCAAGGGTGGAGTAATGTACGACGTTTTCGCTATATTCTATAGTAGATTCTTGGGAATGATATAATCAATTTGCTTTACCTGTTCAGAGCCGATCGCGTAGGAGTGTCCTAAGCAATGAACTATCTTGTAAAAGTAGATAGACATGTTTTAATCAGGAAAACGCAAACAGTCAGCTAACTTGTCCTAACGACTACTAGCTTATGTGCTCCAGACTCCGCTCCCCATATTTCTCCTGATCTTCCCAAGATTTGACGGACATTGGCGCCTTGAGTAGGTATAGTAATTACATCAACAAATTTTTCTTTGGTAGGATCAAATCGCACTATGGCATTTACTCCGTATCATTCTTATGCACGTATACAGCATATGGTTTTGGATTGTTACCAGGTAGTCTCCATTCTTTCCATTTGTTAGTAGCCGGATCATAAAGAGCCAACTTCCTCGCATTCCACTCCGTAACCCAAAGTCTTCCATGTGAATCAGACCAAATACGTCTAGCTCCCTGATCAGGTGTCGGTGGCTGTAGTCATTCAAATTTGTCCCCGACCTCCATCTACGAACGGTTCAATACCTGTGATAAAACTGCTGTCATCTGATGCGAGGAACATGACGGCTTTTGCGACTTCGTCAGGACTGCCCATTCGTCCATGTGGTATAGTGTTCAAGAGAGTTGTCTTCATCTGTTCGGCCTGTTGTCCATTCTCAAATAAACGCCTAAGGACAGGTGTGTCTGTCGGACCAGGCGTTAACCCGGATCTTGCGGTGTTTCAGCCCAATTTGTCACCTGCAAGCAACATGAAGCGTATACTTCGTCATCAGACCCAATTTTCTGGTCATTTCATTCATTTCTATTGGTAATTTACGAGCAA
>JBAVTY010000550.1:0-6946 GCA_049696495.1 Candidatus Nitrosopolaris sp. | reverse complement strand
ATAAATTTTCTAACTAATACTTGCAAGGTGATATCTTTTCATCTCCAAAAACCTCTTGGAAATAGCCTTTCTTGTACAAAATATAAGACCATTTAATCAAGATTTAATTAGAAAACAAATGCTATTTAAGTCACCAGCAACTATAATATTAATAATGTTTGAAACTAAAACAAAACAGTGAACAAGAAAATACCTATTTTCATTGCAGTTACGACAGTTGCAACAGTTGCTGTATATCTAGGATTAGAAAATTCATTGTTCTTTCCTACATTCTTTTCTACACCAATAACGAGTGAAGAAGCAGTATCAATAATAGTAGATAAACTGAATCTAACCAAATACAATCTAAACGATTTCTCAACTAGGTACGTGTATATCAAAGGTGACGGTAGCATTTTTGAATCTAACGTAAATTCAAATTCAATCGGAGACTATATTGGCAAAACAGAACCAACAATAACCACAGGCAACTATTTTGCATGGGAAGTAAAAAATAATAAGAATGATTATTTCCTCGATAGCACTACTGGAGAAATTGTTTCAAGCTCAAAATCAAGAAATTCGATTAACTAATTGAAGGTTCAAGTTATTGCATACCAACGAGATTGCATTATTACAATATGTTAGAGAATCTAGGATTAGGCAGATATGGTGTCACTACAGGATCACGAAGACAGCACCTATACTTGCAAAGCCTGGAAGACCGTCTAGGAGTATCACTAATGAAGAAATATCAGCTGTCATAGGAACATACAAAGAATATCCCTGTAGTGCAGTAGTGTTAGAAACCATACTTGACAACAGACATGGTATTAAGATCCCTCATAATAGAATGCATAAAATATTGAAGAATCAAAGACTTGCTTCAAATAATACTAACAAACAAAGGAGAAGAAAGTGGGTCAAATATGAAAGAAGACATAGTATGAGTTTGTGGCATACTAATTGGTACTTCATTGAAGATGACCGATGGAGGGGCAAATGGCTGATAGCCTATCTGGATGATGTCTCACGCTTTATAATTGGATATGGTATATTTGATGAAGCTACAACAGAGAATGCAATATCTGTACTGAATGATTGTATCAACGGATACGGTAAACCACTAGAGCTACTCACAGATCACGGTAGTCAGTTCTATGCAAATTTTGGTGAAATAAAGGCAGTTGGAATGAGCAAATTCCAACAATATCTTATCGATAGAAAGATTAATCATATATATATAGATTTTAGCAATTGATGTGGGTGCAATAACCGTTCTTACTGAGAATTGACTGGGTTGAACCAGAGCGTAATTGGAAAGATAACGACGATATACGATATTATTCAAGACAAAGACAAAATAACATATATTATCACAAACACACTTCGTCTTTGCGTTGAAGTTTATTTTAGCAATTGGGGGAAATTGGTATTCAGAATGGGAGCATATCAAGAATGCTGTTCCTGAAGCAGATAGATTAGGATTTTGGGGTTTTGTAATGCCTGATCACTATATGTGGGGGTCAAACATGGGTGGCGATTCAACCCTTGATACATGGGCAGCGTTAACTTATCTAGCAGCTAAAACTCAAAACATTCACTTGGGAACGCTCGTTACCCCGATCCCTTTTCGTCCACCAAGTATTCTTGCTAAAATTGTATCTACACACGATATAATTTCTGATGGTAGAACAGTTCTAGGCATTGGAGCGGGATGGTCACAGATAGAATTTGAAGCATACAGCGAATGGAATGAACCCAAAATAAGAGTTGACAAAACTAAAGAAGGTCTGGAATTGATTCTTAAGTTGTGGCAAGACAAAAATCCGGTCAACTTTCAAGGTAAATACTATCATGCAAAGAATGCGATATTAGATCCCAAACCAAGCCAGAAACCATATCCGCCATTACTTTTCGGAGGCACAGGGGTGCGTATGCTTCGTTTAGCCGGAAAATACTCTGATATATGTTGTATTCCTCCTTGGGCTAGTCAGAGCCCGGCCAGTTTGAAAGAAATTGTAATGACAGAAGCACAACGTTACGGAAGAGAAAATAAAATAAAATTTGCTGGATTGATACCGTTACTTTCGTATCCTCCTAGTTTTGCTCCGAAATATGACCAAAAAAGTTACGCGGATGGAGTCGAGAATGCTGTAAAAAACGGACTGGATTACGCAATTGTTCCTTTTTCACGAGAAAAATACTTGGATTCAATAAGAGACTTCGCCCAAAGTGTTGTTTCTTCATTTATTTAGTGGTTTATGCGATTGCCGATCTCAATTTTATCATTATGTGTTGTACCCTCATATGAATATCACTGAATTCTCGACTCCTTCTTTCCATTCCTCGATAATATTGCCTATCCGTCGGGATACTTCTAATAGCTTCGAGTACCAGTTATGGCAAGTGCAAAAAATGTCTTTGCTATTCTACCTGCGTCAGGAGATGTCTTTTATGAGAGGGGCCGTAATGGTTTTGGGGTCTTATGTAGTAGGATCTCCTTTTTTCGGTGAACTTGAAATAGCGATCTGCTTCTATCAGGTAGTATCTTTTCCTATAAGGAGTTCCAGGGTGATCCCACGTGAACGTTACTGTTAAGGAAAAAAAGATGACTGCCCGAATAATAGCCATCATCCACAGATTGAATTATTCGGTATTCTTTGATCCCTGCACCACTTCGTAGGAATCATTTGCGGCGCTCTGTCTTGTCGAGGATGTCTATGAGTTATGAGGAGACTATTAACAATATAGAAAAAACATTTGGTATGCTGCCAGGATTTTTTAAAAACATCCCAAAAGATATTATTTCACAAATGTGACCATTGATTAAAAAATATGAAATGGGTGAATCAGTAATACCAAAAAATATAGAGAAATGATGATGCTTGCATCAGCTGCTACAACCAAGTGTCTATACTGTCAGACATATCAGAAGAGACTGCGAAGATGTGGGGTGCTACAGAAGAAAAGTTGAATTAGCAGCCGTTGTGGCTATAAGTGGCTTTTGGAGTAATATACTACATATATAGAACTATGATTATAACACTTAAGCAATCGGAGAGTATATTAATAAACAGAATAGGCATGGAACACTATAATGTCGAATATGGATCATGACGACGTCGACGATAATGACAATTATTTATATTAGCATGGCTTATTCAATTTCATGCAACCTCCTATCAGTGCCACGACAAAGCGTGCAGTGATTGAGCAATATTTAAGAGGTAGGAATAGAGATTCGATTGCAAGCGATCTTTGCATCGGCACAGGAACTGTAAGTAAGATAATCAACAAGTGGAAGATTGGTCTTGATTACCCTATTGCTGACGGGGAGCTAGGATTGCATCGTACCTGGTTAATCTGGGGGTCAATGATGAAGAGTTCCGTCAATTTGTCTCTGGAATATATGACCGTCGCAAAAAATGGATCTCCAACCAGACAAAGCCGCGTATCTTCTAAAGCTGCTACTCGAGCTTCCTGAATCTATTCCTCCGGGGCAGTTTCAAGAATATATCGAACTACAGAAGAGTCAGATAGAGAAGTCAAAAGAGGAGATAGAAAGGTTAGAACAAAGGATACTTAATCAAAAAAGTAACCTCGACATTGCCCTAAAGGAGGAAGGAACGACTTGGGATGAACTCAACCAGTTTTCTTCTTTAAAGGCAGTAATGAAGAATAACCTTATCGAGAATAAGCAGTTCTTCGTATGCAATCTAAATAAATAGACAACTATGATAACTTATGAGTCACGCGTATATACGTATGTGACTAATTTTTAGTATAGGGTAGTCCTAGAGAAGCTAACCCACACACATATGTACTCGCACAATAAGTAATGATCATTAGATGAAGAGTAACACGGCTAGATAATGCGACTGACAAGTCTATTTTACAGAAAAGAAATAATCGTTATAGCGCCATAGTGGTGCAGCATAAGACACTTGACTTAGGTGGATACATACTAATTCCACACTACCTGGAGCTCTTCAGGATCTTACTGTGTTTCAACTCACTTACTATTGACGAGTTTACACTAGGAAGAGACGGTGGAAATGCATTACCTGAATCGCGATTCACTGGTGTCGGCGGCGTATTTTGCACTTTGGCTGCTACTCCTGTTACGCTCACACTATAGGTAGGCAAGAGTATTTTGCAGTTATCTTGTTTATGCCTTCTTTAAGTGTGGTATAATTCTGGGTAGCGGTAAAGGTCCAATTAGAATAGTCCATTGGCCCTTTAATTCCTATTGGTGTCGCTTGTTGGTATGGTCTTGCACCGTTAATAATGACTGAAACAGTGCAATGGTTAGTTGAATTAGATGAGGATAGTCCTGAAATCAAAATATTTCCTACAGGAACGTGTTGGCCTTTAATAGGCGAAGTAATTTTCAGAAAGGCATATGCTGAGGTAGCATTAAGACCAGCTGCAAGCAGGATAATTCCAAGAACTGATATGATCAATATTTGAGTATAAGATCCTTGAAACTTCATATCACAACTATAAGGCATCTACATTTTTTTAGATTCTAACAAGAACTACGTGTAGAAGATTATCTGAGAGAATATGAGGACAATCCACTAATATCTTTATTTTATATTAACTACTTATTACCAAATTGATAGGTATTTTAGATAACAACAACTTTAGCAGCTATGCTTTTTCTTCTCATACTTGTGAAGCCATTGACTGATATTTTATGGAATAAGGGAAATGATAACGACGGGAATAGAACAAACCGTTAATCGATTGTTAAAATAATTAAATCATCACCCTAAGGCTTATCTGCGATTATATTTAACCTAACAAAATCTAAGGACCAAAGGGTCAATTTCTTACTACGATTACTTCTCTCTTCAACTTCATGCAAAAATAATTCCAAATATCTATTTCTTATTTCATCATCAGGAAGACGTTCTAGAAATGGTTTCATTATTACAGTCTTTACAAATTTAGCATATATTTTACGATTAGTAAGGCTTACACGGTCATTATGCAGATGAACTCCTGTATTTATGTAGCCTATCTCTCTTAGTAATTTATCTGTGTCATCAGGCTTTGCAAAATACCATGGTTGTTTCATTTTTGCGAAATATACTTTGAATTCATTTAACTTCATAACTCGTCGTAGCAGCATAAGAACTCGTCGTAAGTTTCCATACCCTCCACACTGAATTAATATTTGTCTTCTCCTAGTGCCGTCACAATCTAACATATCCCAAAAATGCTGAAAAACCTGTGTATGATCATGAATCCAGTGAAGCGCAGCATTAGAAAAAATTACGTCCAATTTTGTATGAAGTTTCACATCAGCAATATCAGACTGTATTAACTCAACATTTTCGAAATCTTTAAGGTTTCCGTCTTGCTTGTTTTATCATACTAGAATCAACATCTACAGCATAAACCTTACCTCTAGGAACTCTTTGGGCCAACAATTTTGTAAGAAGACCAGAACCACAACCGGCATCCATCACAGATTCATCCCCATTCCACTTTCTCCATTCTACGACTTGTTTACCCCATCGATATTGTACTAGACGCGAAACGTCGTCGTAAGTCTGTGCGTCCCAACTGTTTCTATCTTGGATCAATAATTCTAATAACTACTTAGTGATAGGCCCATTCATAAAAATGATATTGAAACACACATGGTTCGTTCTCAAATACCTATTCGAGACGATCTATTGTACGTCTGGTGATCTTAGCTTATGAGTTTTAATAGGTTACACCTTAACTGCAAATCCGCTTCTGATTCTGGGATAGATTCCAATTCCCTTAATATCATATCCATGTGTTTGGCTTCACTTTTATCGCACATGTGCTCTGTAGATGCATAGCAACTTTCAGAATTTCCTTCTAACGCAATTACCACAAAAGCTATATACTTCTGCCGATATATATTTTATATATATGAATAAATGCATATTAGTGCCAACGATGGCGTTGGTTACGGCATTATTAGCAGGATGCTAAGGGTACAGGAAGAATATGAAAACAAAGCGAGATATAACAAAAGTCCATGCGCTCGCGTCTGAATTCGGTTCGGGTGCTCACATAGTTCTCCCCAAGATCATCCTCTAATAATATTCAATAGCTAATACTGGAAATACAGAATCCATGGTACCATCAGACTCCGGTGGTGTTTAAGCGCATATACATGCCGAAGTACTATTCCCTTGGCGGAAGCCCATTAATTCATATATCAGCACTGATTACTTCTACTGGCGGGCAGGTAGGCGGCGGGAGACACACCGGCCTTGATAATGGCTGCATGAGCTTTATAGTGGATGATAGGAGAACAAAAAATGAAAACAACATTCTTCATAGCACCAGTTGAGACATAGGTCTCATATTAGAGACCTCCTAGAATGCAACAGGGAGAACTAAATATTCTAGCTTAATCTCAGTTCTACGCCTTTTCTGATTAAGATACAATCTTTAATCAAATCCTCTATGGCGAATAGCGTAGTATCCTGATAGAATTTTCCAGAGGAGACTAAATCGGCTTGAAAGTCATCTTGGTTTATGCTGCCATGGATTGTTTCCGGACCATAGTCGTTAAGCATTCGCTTGAATCTCTCCAAAGCCATATTTTTCTTATCCAACAGCTGCTCTTGGTGTAGGTTGCGTAGTTGCTTGGATTGCTCTTCATAGGCAGCAGTGTACTTCTTGAACCCTATGAAACGTTTATGTTCCCTTTGAATATCAGGATTAATTGTTAGTCCTGCTACCTTCAAGTCATTGGAAGCCAGACCGAGTTTTTAGGCAAAAATCTGTCATGATCATAGTCTATGCCATTTAAGTAAGGTTTAGATTAAATACGCGTACGGCTTCATTCCTTAAATTCCGCCTTGGCGATTAAATAACAATTCACCTAGATTCCATTTGAAATAAAGTATGGGTTTAACATTTTCTCTTTGTATATTTGCTTTCTTTATTATGTCCTTATTATTTTTTATTG